>CADBQM010000329.1 GCA_902796795.1 uncultured Eubacteriales bacterium | reverse complement strand
CGAAGAGGCGCAGACGGTCGTCCTCATGCAGGTCGAGAATGAGCCCGGGACCTGGTTCCACCGGCGGGATCATTCCGCCCGCGCGGAGGCTGCCTTTGCGTCCCCGCTTCCCGCGGACGCCGCCGCTTTCTATGGCGTTTCCAGCAGCTGGGAGGCACTTCAGGAGGACGCGGACGAAGCTTTCATGTCGTACTATGTAGCAAAAGCCGTCGGCGGCATTGCCGCGGCAGGGAAGGAAGTCTGTCCGCTGCCGGTCTTTACCAACTGTGTGCCGAACATGGGTTTTCTGCACGTTGCGGGCGGACCGAGTGCGGAGAACGCCGAAGCCTGGAAGACCTTTGCGCCGGCGGTCGACGTCCTGACCCCGAACGTCTACGACCCGGGTTTTGAGCGCATCGTTTCCGCCTATAACCGCCCGGATAACCCGCTGATGATCCCCGAGACCGGCCTGGACAAGGACCTCCTTTCCAAGCTGCTCTTTACGGTCGGGACCGGCGGACTGATGTATTCCCCCTTCGGGATCGAAGAACTCTTCCCTGAACCGCGGGACGAGTATCATTTCCGCCTGCCCGGACGGAGGCCGCCGATCGAGAACGGAGAGGCACTGGCGGAAGCCTATCAGATCCTGCATATCCTGTATCCGGAGATCCTCGGTGCACTGAAGGAAAAACGGATCCATACGCTGATCCAGGAACCCGATGAAAAAGCCGGGACACCGGTCCCGGGCTTCGGCGGGATGCTGCGTTTCGAGGGCGGTTCCTCCCGTATGGAAACGCTTCAGCGCTATGTGTTCCGTTTCGACCTCGGCGTAGATCCGGTGCCGGAGACGGCGCCGCTCGCCGCCGCGATGGTCATCGAAGAGGGCGAAGACTGCTTCCTTTTCGCCGGCGTCAATATCGCCGTGTCCCTTTCCGCAGCGGATCCGGATCAGACGGTCTTTGTGGAAGACTACCGCGAATACGTCCTCCGCGACGGCGCGCTGACGGAAGGCCGCACGCTGAACGGGGACGAAAGAAATACGATCACGGCGGGAGAGCAGCTGACCGTGCTGCGCTTCCGGCTTTCTACCCACAGATAAGCAGCGGGCATTCATAAAAAACGGACCGGCTTTCATCGGCCGGTCCGTTCTTTCATTATTGTGTTCCTTCCTTTATCTGCTTTCGCAGTTCCATCTTGTGTTTGACTTCTTCCGCCTTGGCGATCACTTTTTCCTTCCAGGCGTCGTCCTCCGCGTCCAGCTGGTAGGCGTCAAAGCCATACTCCTTTCCGTAGGAGCAGATGACCGATTCGTCGTCGATGTGCAGCGAGATCCGGTAGCGGCTCGGGACTTTCTGCGGCAGGATCGTATTGCTGAAGCGCTGGACCTCGTTGAGATGCCGCTTCCCGTTGACGATCCCGTCGAACTTCACGCCGTAGCAGCGGAACAGTCCGCGGATGTAGGCTTCCGAACGGAAGGAGGAAGTATAGACCCAGACGTCATAGCCGAGCTCCTGCAGCCGGTGTATGAGCTCCGGCGTACCGAGCCTGAGCCGCTCCTTGTAGATGTTTCGGAGCGGGAACGGCAGCTGCGGCTCTGTCTTATGTGTCGCGGGATTGACAAAAAGCACCTCGTCCAGGTCGAACGAGACCCGCATCTTTTCCCAGTCGATCGGCTTATTCATGGCTTTCGATCTCCTCCAGGATCTCGATCACGCGCTTTGACCACGCCTCCGGCGCCACGTCCAGCTCATACTCTTCAAAGCCGCCGCCGTTTTTGCGCGTCAGGAGGACCATATCGTTGTCGATATGCAGGGTCTTACTGTATTTGTTCGCGATCATCTTTTCCAGGCTCACGTCAGACGCGGCATTGTTTTCCTGCTTCTTCGCGATACCGGTGATGATGCCGTCCACGTGTACGGAGTAGGCCTTGAAGAAGTCCCGGATATCGTCGATGGAATAGTAATTTGCCGCGTAGACCCAGATGTCATAACCGTGCCGTGAGAGCGCGTAGAAGAGGGCGGGCGTGCCGAGCCGGATGCGCTGCTTATAGCGCAGGCAGTTCGGGAAACGCAGCGCTTTTTCGAGCGCGGGATCGTCGTCCGGCCGGAAGATCACTTCATCCAGGTCCAGGGCCACCCGCTTGTCGTGCGTCGAACGCTCCAGGATCTTCCGGATATCGGATTCCGTCGCCACGTTGATGATCCGCACCGGGACCCTTTTGATCCCGACGCGCATGGCCGCCGCCCAGCGGTGATGGCCGTTCAACAGCCGGTAGCCTTCCGGCCGCAGTTTTTCGACCAGCAGCGGCTCCTGGTCCTGAAAAGGATCCTGCCCGATACGCATGGCCTCCAGGAACTTCTGCTGATACTTGCCGATGATCCGGTAGCTGGGACCGACGCGGCTGGAAGTGAACAGGTCGTCCGCGTTTGCGTGGATCTCTGTGCAGGCGGCTTTGTTCGTAAAGATCCGTTCCAGCAGGCCGGCGCGGACAGGGAAGTAGACGCCCTGCTGTTTTTTGAGGTCGTCGGCCACATACTTGGAGATATCGGTATTTTCCAGCGGATTGCTGCTATAGTTTGCCATATGCTGCTCCCGTTCTTAGAAAGATCTGATAAAATTCAGCACACGCGCCTTGACTTCGTCCTGGTAGAGGAGCACGTCGCCGTGCCCGGCGCCTTCGATGACGAAATAGTCCGCCCGGACACCCGCGGCTGTGAGTTTCTCATACAGTGCTTCGCTCTGTGCGATCGGAACGGTCGTGTCCGCGCTTCCGTGCAGGATCAGGAAGGGACAGGTATCTTCCGTTACGTAGTTGACCGCGCTGGCCTTTTTGGCAGCGGTTTTCAGGTCCGCACCGAGGAAGGCCGCCATCTGCCAGGACGGGACGGCGTCTTCGTTCGCGGCGGCGGAAAGAACGGAGAAATCCGTCAGTCCGTAGATGTCCACGGCGCCGGCAACGCTGCTCGACTCCTCCAGCCATTCGCCCCGGTCAAATTCCGGCACGCCGGCCGTCACGCCCGCGAGCGTGGACAGGGTGCCGCCGGCGGATTCACCGATCGTAAAGATGCGCGCGGGATCGATGCAGAAATCCGAAGCATGGGCTTTCAGGTAACGGATCGCGGCCTTGATATCGATGAGCGCCGCCGGGAATGCTCCCTTATCGGAGGTCCGGTAATCGACGAGCGCCACGGTGACACCGCGGTCTGCGTAGTACATCATCTCCGGTGCCCAGATATCCTTCCGCTCCGTGATAAAGGCGCCGCCGCAGATCCAGACGAGGCAGGGCTGCAGGGCGTGTCCGTTCCGCTCCTTCGGGCAGATCACGTCCAGTTTCATATCCTGCCAGGTGCAGTCGTACCAGTCGCCGACGCGGCTGTAGCTGATATTCTCCGCGAGGACCTGGACCTCGCGTGTTTTTTCCACATGAAGCAGCTGTTTCATCTTTTTCTCCTGTTTATTTCAGCGGCAGTTTTTCCCGGATGAAGCGGTCGACGATGTCCAGCGCCTCGTCGCTCTGGAAGCCGCCGAAGCCGTGATAAGCGCCGTCCAGGCAGATCATGCGCACGTCCTTGCCGAGGGCTTTCATCTGCCGGTAGAGTGCTGCGGACTGCTGGTAACACACAAGCTGGTCCCGGTTGCCGTGCATGATGATGAGCGGCGGCGTTTCTTTTTCTGCGGAGATATAGCTGAGCGGGGACGTTTTCCGGGCAATTTCCGGGTTCTCGCGCACGTTTTTAAAGCCGATCAGGCGGCCTTCCGGGCTCTCCGGCGCCGTGTGGTCCATCGCACTCGGGTAAGAATTCATTTCGATGATATCGGTCGGCCCGTACCAGTCCACGATGCAGCTGACAGAAGAGGAGACCTCTTTATAGCGCCCGTTGTCCGGATAGCCGCCGGCAGTCAGTCCCGCCATCAGCGCCGTATGGCCGCCGCTGGAATCGCCCCAGACGGCAGCGCGCTCCGGATCCACGGCGTATTCTTCCGCGTGGAGCCGCATAAAGCGGATGGCCGTCTTGGCGTCTTCCGCCTGGGCCGGGAAAGCCGCAAGGCCGGTGTGGCGGTATTCGACGACGGCGACGGTATAGCCTTTTTGGCACATACGGAGCATATTCGGCAGTGCACCGAATACCGACTGCTTCATCCAGGCGGAGCCCGGGATAAAGACGATCAGCGGGAAGCGTTCGCTGCTTTCCGGCATGCCGCGCGGCACCAGGATCTGCAGGTGCAGGTCCACGTCATTCTGACGGTCATAGACGACGTTCGCGTGGATCTCCGTCCGGTAGCCTGTCCGGTCCTGGAGGCAGATCACTTCCGCGCCTTCCGGCACGTCCGGATCCTTCGGGAAATCGGCAAGCGGCCCTGTAAAAGGCGGAACGTATGCTTTCATGTCCGTATTCTCCTTATCCTTTTACT
>CADBQM010000328.1 GCA_902796795.1 uncultured Eubacteriales bacterium | reverse complement strand
TTCCGGATCACGTCGTGGATCGCCTGGTAGCTGACCCCGAGCTTCACTTCGTCCGGGATCCCGGAGAGCCCGTCATCCGGTGTTTTTTTCACCAGGTGCACCGGCAGCTCCGGCATCGTGAGCCCCAGTTCCACGACCTCGATGCTCGTCAGCGCGCCGAGCGGATTGAAATCACAGCTTGTGTCGCCGTCCTTGGTGCAGTAGCCGACGTAGCGCTCCGAAGCGTTGCCGGTCCCGCAGAGGAAGGCACCGAGCGCCTGGGCGATATAGCGGAGCGCGGTCATCCGGATCCGCGGAAAGCTGTTGATATCGCTCTCATGCTCTGCTTTTTCAAGCGCCGCGCGCTTTTCCTCCGCCGCGTCCCCTTCTTCCTGCAGGACTGCTGCCGGGAAAAAGTCCTCCGAAAGCGAAAGGAGCACCGCCTCCTTCAGGGCGTCGTGCGCCGCGCCGATATTTACGGTACGGCCGTTGATCCCGAGAGCGCGGATCACTTCCTCCGAATCCGCGATATCCCGCTGCGTGCCCGCCGGGAGCAGGATCCCGTACACGTTCTCCTTCCCGACCGCGCGGGCGCTGAGCGCCGCCGCGACCGAACTGTCCTTGCCGCCCGAAACGCCGAGCACGATGCGTTTTACACCGGCTTTTTCCGTATAATCGCGGATCAGTTCCACGAGCCGGTCGCGTACCTCCTCCGCTGCCCTTCCGTTGATCATCTTCTTTCCTCCGTGCGTTCCTTACGTCAGCCCTCTTCCGAAAGCAGGGCCATCTTCATGTCGTAATAGGCCGGCGTCATATCGAGATAATGCCGGTGCGGGTTTTCAAAACGTTTTTCCTGTTCCCAGACCTCGGCGGCCAGCTGGTGCGCCGCGCGTTCCCGGACGATCTCGATGTTCTCCTCCGGCTCCGTGCGGACGCCGTTTTCCAGGACCTTTTTCTGCAGCGGACGCGCCGTCAGGTGCTCGAGCGAGATCTTCTTCCAGGGCTTTTCCGGGTCGATGACATAACCTGCGGCAAGCGGGTCTTCGCCGGCGAGCGCGATCAGGTCCGCCACACTGTGGCCGTTTTCGTCGTACAGGCGGTAGACGGCCTTGAGCCCCGGGTTCGTGACCTTTTCGATGTTCTCAGAGATCTTGATGCGCGGGGAGAAGACGCCGTCCTCCATGACGGCGGAGAGCTTGTAGACCGCGCCGAAGACCGGGTCCGACTTGGCGGTGATCATCCGTTCGCCGACGCCGAAGGCATCGATCCTGGCGCCCTGCTCCAGAATGGAGCGGATGGTGAATTCATCGAGGGAGTTGCTGACCACGATCTTCGCTTCCGGGAAGCCGGCGTCGTTCAGCATCTTCCTTGCCTGGATCGAAAGATAGGCAAGGTCCCCGGAATCCAGGCGGATGCCGTAGTTCTTCGAGTGAATGCCCTGGTCCCGCATCTCCTGAAAGACGCGGATGGCGTTCGGGACGCCGGAGCGCAGCACGTTGTAGGTATCCGTGAGCAGGATGCAGTTGTCCGGATAGATCTTCGCAAAGGTGCGGAAGGCCGTGAGTTCATCCTTATAATACATGACGTAGCTGTGCGCCATGGTCCCGCTGACCGGGATGCCGAAGTAGGCACCGGCTGCGACCGTCGCGGTCCCGCTGACGCCGCCGATATAGCAGGCGCGCGCGCCGTAGATCGCCGCGTCGTTGTTGTGGGCCCGCCGCGCGCCGAAATCGGAAACGCCTCTGCCGTCCGCGGCGCGGACGATGCGCGAAGCCTTCGTGGCCACGAGCGACTGGTGGTTCACCTCGGAGAGCAGTTCCGTCTCGATGATCTGCGCTTCCACGATATTCGCGACCACGGTGATGACCGGCTCATAGGGGTACATGATCGTACCCTCCGGAAAAGCGTAGACGTCGCCGGTGAATCGGAAATCCGAAAGATACTGAAGGAAGCCCTCGTCGAACATGTTCAGGGAACGGAGATAAGCGATGTTGTGCCGGTTGAAATGCATCCCCTCCAGGTATTCCAGGATCTGCTCCAGGCCGGCAAAGATCGCGTAGCCGCCCCCGTCCGGGTTCTTCCGGTAAAATAGATCGAAAACGACCTTCTTATCCCTGTCCTCGGTCAGGAAATAGCCGTTGGCCATGGTGAGTTCATAGAGATCCATCATCATGGAAATATTCCGCATTTCATAGACTGATTTCATCATTTCCTCCTGTCCGCGCGAAAAACGCCGCGGTACCCTGTCTGTTTCTGCCGCGTCGGTACGCTGCCCCTACAAATATAGCACAGCCGCAGGCCGCGCGCAAACAGAAGAAAAGATTTTCACCCGCGCGCTCCTGTGTTATAATCGGCTCGATAAGAACTGTAACAAGGAGGAGGCCATGTTTCTCGCAGACCGCTGGCAGGACTATGAGGTGCTGGATGCTTCCGGCGGCGAAAAGCTGGAGCGTTTCGGCAGATTTGTGCTCATCCGGCCGGACCCGCAGGTGATCTGGCAGACGCCGCGCGAAAGAAAAGAATGGAAGAAGCTGAACGCGCACTACCACCGCAGTGATAAAGGCGGCGGCAGCTGGGAATTCTTCGACCTGCCCGAACAGTGGGAGATCCGCTACCGGCTCGCGGCGCCGCAAAAAGAAGGCGCTCCGGAAAACGGGGATATGCTCCGTTTTCACCTGAAGCCTTTCTCGTTCAAGCATACGGGCATCTTCCCGGAGCAGGCCGTGAACTGGGACTGGTTCTATGGCCTGATCAAAAATGCCGGGCGGCCGGTCAGGGTACTGAACCTCTTCGCCTACACCGGCGGCGCGACGCTCGCCGCGCTCGCAGCCGGCGCTTCCGTGACCCATGTGGACGCGTCGAAGGGCATGGTCGGCTGGGCCAAGGAGAACGCGGCGCTGTCCGGACTTGCCGACCGGCCGGTCCGCTGGATCGTAGACGACTGCCAGAAATTCGTGGAGCGGGAGATCCGCCGCGGCAATCACTACGATGCCGTCATCATGGACCCGCCTTCCTACGGACGCGGCCCGAAGGGGGAGATCTGGAAGCTGGAGGACGCGTTCCATCCGCTCCTGAAAGGCTGCGCCCTGCTGCTCTCCGACGATCCGCTCTTCGTCCTCTTAAATTCTTACACGACCGGCTTCGCGCCTTCCGTGCTCTCCTATATGCTGGGCGTGGAGGTGCAGAAGAAATACGGCGGCGTTTTAAGCGCGGACGAAGTCGGGCTCCCGGTCACAGAGACTGGCCTCACGCTGCCCTGCGGCTCCTCCGGCCGCTGGGAGAAACGATAAATACTGCCGAGGGAGGAAATCATGTACCGTCTGCTCTCCTATACCATCGACAACGGTGTATATTATGACAAACGCGGCGCCTATCCGGACAATACCGCCCTGAACTGCGACGTGGACCATTCGCTGCATCTCGCGCTCAGTAAGGACAATGGTCCTTTTGTCCCGCTTTTTAACAATACCGGCGTCTGGTTCCCGGAGGCGGACCTGGACAGCGGCGTGATCGCGGGCCAGACGAAGACGATGCTGCATCCGCGGCTTTTCCGTACCGAAGACAACGGTTTTCTGCTGATGGCCATCCGGCGGGACCAGAACGCGCCGGATGAAAAAACGCACGGCATGGTGATGCAGGTCTTCTCTCCCGACCTCATCCATTTTGAAAAAGAGACCTTCCTGGGAATGCCGGACGTCATGCTGCAGGCGGTATGCACGGATCCTGCCATCTCCGTTCCGGAGATCCCCCACGCGGTCCCCGGCAGTATCATCGATATCACGGACGCGGAAGCCCGCCGGCTCCTTGATGCCTACGGCCCGCTTTACAATACCGGCATCCGGGTCCCGGAACTTACCGTGAAGGCCGGCGAAAAGCCCGCCTATGACGCGCTGCCCGGACTCACCGCCTTCTATTCGGACGGTTCCGTCCACGAAAAGAAGGTCTGCTGGTCCAAAGAAGACTATGACGCGGCTGATTTTGACAGACCTGGTGTTTACACGCTGCGCGGCGAAGTGCAGCGGGTCCGCCACAGCTTCCCCTTCCTCGGCGAACGTGTCTCCGATCCCTGTGTCGTCTTCATCGACGGGACGTATTACCTCACGCGGCTCGTACGCCGCGGCAGCGTCATGATCGTAATATCAAAAAGTCCCTCGCTTGACGGGCTGAAGGATGCGGAATCGGTCCCGATCATCGGCGCGAACGGGGAATATGGCGACCGGCAGGGCACTTTCTGGGCGCCGGAGCTGCATATCGTGGGCGGAAAGCCCTATATCTTCACGACGAACGGCACCACGAGCTGGAATACGACGCAGAGCGTCGTTTATGCCTGCAGCGGTGCACTCACGGATCCCGCGGCCTGGTCGGAACCGCACTACGTTGTCACAAAAGACGGCAGCCGCATCCGGCCGGACGGCGTTTCGCTCGACATGACCGTGCTCTCCCTGCACGGCAATACTTATGTGCTCTGGTCCGACCGGCGCTGGGCCGATCCCGGCGTCATGCTGGAGCCGGATATCCAGGACACGGCGGACATCCGCATCGCGATGGTCGATCCGGAACACCCCTGGCAGCTCATCAGCGACCCCGTCGTCATCTGCCGCCCCATCTACGGTTTTGACCGCTATGAGACCAAGGTCGACGAAGGTCCCTTCGTCCTGAAGCACGGCGACGATATTTTTGTCAGCATCTCCGGCTCCAGTACCGGGCTCGCCGATCTCTACTGCGTCTTCTTCCTGCATATGAAAGAAGACGCGGACCCGCTGGATCCCGCGTCCTGGGACCGGGATATCCGCCCGGCGCTGACAAAAGAAAGCGTGCCCGGCGAATATGGCCCGGGACACAACTGCTTCGTGAAGGACACGGTGACCGGGGACGATATCTTCGTCTACCATGCGGTGCCGCACGATCCGGATCCGGCCATGCAGCGTGCCTTTCTGGACCGGCTCAGGAAGATCAATCCTGACGCTTTCAATGGCGTCGCGGAAGAAAGCCTGCTCCCCCGCCGCTACATGGGCGTCCGCCGCGTGCACTGGAAGGCGGACGGGACGCCGTATCTTGCGCTGACGGACGAGCAGGACCTGCAGCCGGTCTTTGAACACCCGGTCCTTTCGATCCGGGTGGAGGAATAAAACAGCTTCGGACA
>CADBQM010000327.1 GCA_902796795.1 uncultured Eubacteriales bacterium | reverse complement strand
GGCTGTCTCGGAGATATCGTCGATAAAGTCGTATGCCATGAACTCCACGTACTTCGCCCAGCCTTCCGAATAGCCGGTCGGCTCCAGGAACTGGCGGATGACGTATGCGGAATGGTCCTTCAGGTAATTCGTCTGGTACAGGTGCCCCGGATAGCCTTCATGCGCCAGCACGATGAAGATATCCTCGTCCTCCTGTCCCTTTTCGGCATTGATGTAGATGTTGTTGGTGGAATCATCGTCAAAGGGCGCGATGAAGTAGAACGCCGGGCTTAAATAATCACGGAGCGAGGCGTCCACATAATTGATCCGGTAATCCACGTCGGAAAGCGCCGGGAAATCTGCCTGGCTCTTTTCGATGAGCATCCGCATGATCAGCGCGGGATCGGTGGAGGGATAGGACATCGAATCGACTTCCTGCTCCACAAAATAATCTTTCTGATAGCAGTTCTGCAGCGTCTGGATCGCGCCGTCGATCGTATCTTCCATCAGGTCGATCATCTCGTCCGGCGTGCGGCCGCTGCCGACGCCGGAGCGCACCAGGTATTCGTAATAAGCTTTGCCCTCCGGCAGGCGTGCAAGCCCGGCGAGTTCCGAATCGTCCCCGCCAAGTTTCTTCAGCCCGTCCCGCAGCAGCTCATAGGCGTCGTAGACCGCCGCGACCGCTTCCTTATTCTTCTCGATATACGCGGTACGTTCGTCCCCGCTCACGGAAAGCGTATCGAGCCGGCGTTCAAAGGAAGCGTAAAGGAAGCTGTCCTCTTCCCCTTTGATAAAGGAATCGCACTGGTCGATCACGTCGTTCAGCAGGGCGTCCTGCATGAAGAGCCCCGCGTCCTTCTTCGCTTTTTCAAAGTCCAGGATGTTCCGGAAATAATCCGGCAGCTGCAGGCAGAGCTCCAGGTACTCGTCGATATCCTGCTTCGTGTAGAACGCGTATTCCGAAAGCGTCACCGGCAGTTCCGCCTGCAGGCCGGTATTCGGTCCGAGCGGCTCATAGTAGAGCTCCAGGCCGAGGCCCATCCGTTCGGTCTCGATAAAGTAGCCGAGGGAATCGTAGATCAGCTGCTCTTCTTCCGTCAGTTCCTC
This sequence comes from uncultured Eubacteriales bacterium, assembly GCA_902796795.1. GTDB lineage: Bacteria > Bacillota > Clostridia > Lachnospirales > Lachnospiraceae > UBA1267. Next base: position 2,920 of record CADBQM010000327.1, on the reverse strand, counting down.
GAAATCAAATTCCTGCAGCCCGTCTTCGATCTCGTCAAGATAGGCACGGAATTCTTCGACGGCTTCTTCCCCGTATTCAATATTGCTCCAGCGCACGGGCGCAGTCGAAAGCCCGTAGTCCTCCGGATGTACCAGGAAGAAATGGACGTTCAGGGTATCTTCGCCGATAAAGTGCCCGTAGACCTCCTCGGTGAAATCCTTGAAGTCTTCGTGAAAACTGTATTCTGTTTCCTGGGTCTCCTCCTCCGGATCGGTCTCCCGGGTCGGCTTATCCGTCTCCTGCTCACCGCTTTCCTGCGTCGGTTTTTCAGGTCTCGTCGGTTTTACGGTCTCGTCGTCCGCGTGGGTCTCTCCGTTCAGGATCTGGTCGACCCAGCGCGTGAGCTTGTAGACGCCGTCATACAGGCCGCAGCCGGACAGCAGGAGGGATACGCATAACAGCAGCGCAAGTGCCGTGCACAGTTTCTTTTTCATGGATCCTATGATCTGCCTTTCTTTTTACTGGAGGACCAGCTTCATGATCGGCTCGCCGAGCGTCACGAAACGGTCTTCATATTCTGTCATCACATTTCCCTCAAGATAAGGGCTGTGGTGGAGGTCCGGGACGTCGAGGAGGATCTTATATCCTGCCTCTTCCGCGCTTTCTTTGGAAAACTCATAGAGCTTCCGGTTGTCGGTCTTGAACTCGATCACCGCGTCCTTCGCCAGCACCCGGCGATAGCGTTCTAAAAACTCCACGGAGGTCAGGCGCCGCTTCCGGTGCCGCTCCTTGGGCCAGGGATCGGAAAAGTTCAGGTAGATGCCCGCAACTTCGCCTTCCCCGAAAAATGTGAGCAGGTCTTCCGCCCTGCCTGAGAGGAAATACAGGTTGTCCTGTTCGAAGGTTTCTCTTTTTTCGAGCGCCCGGAGAAGGACAGAAGGGAAACGTTCGATCCCGATATAATTGTTTTCCGGGTGCAGGGCTGCCATCTCCGTGATAAAGCGGCCTTTGCCGCAGCCGATCTCGAGATACAGCGGCGCGTCGTTTTGAAACAGCTGTCCCCAGTCTCCCTGATACTTTTCCGGATCCCCGATCACGTAGGGGCTGTTTACGACCGCCTCTTCTGCGCCGGGGATCTTACGGAGCCTCATACGTCCCTCCGAAAGCGGTCGACCGTGAGCGAGATCTCTCCTGCCGGTACGATGGCCGCGCTGCCCGTGTGGTCTTCTTCTGCAAGCTCCAGCACCCAAAGCTCCGCGCCGCGCTTCAGCGTAAACTCGAGGATATTGCCGTCCACGAGCAGGAACAGCGACGGCAGGGCTTCCGAAAGCGGGATCTCCCGCATGCCCGGACATCCGGGAACCAGCGACGAAACGTCGGGCATCGGGATCCTGGCGGAACGGTTGTGCCCCTCCAGGGCGCCTTCGATACAGAGCTTACGCGCGTCCTTGTCATAAGCAAGCTTCAGTCCCGGCAGGGACAGCGTGAAGGAAGGCAGGGACGTGTCGGGGAAGTCCGTGCCGCTGAAATAAAAGCCGTGCGCGGCGCCGGAAACCAGGGGAACTTCCGTCTCTTCCTCCGTTTCGCCCGCAAAGACTGTTTCCGTCCCACGGACGTACTCCCGGACCGGTGAAAGCACCAGTTCCGGACCGTCGCTGCCGGTACGGAGCGAAAGCTCGCGCGGCAGGCCCATCGCGCCGGTATAAGGCTTATCGGGGTCGATCAGGCGGAGCCAGGGAACGAGGATCCTGCGGTCCTCTTCGCTCCAGAAGGTCTGCGCCGCATAGGGGATCGGCGTCGCAAAGCCCTTTTTCAGCCCGCCGAGCGGCGTGAAGCGCTCCCCGTCAAAATAGCCGGTATAGTAAAAGCCGTCCGCCGCCATGAAGACCCAGATCTCGTCGCCGCGTTCGTCCTTCAGCGGGAAGAGGTCCGGACACTCCCAGAGCGGTTCGAGCGTCAGCCGCTGCGTCACGTCCCAGTGCTTCAGGTCCGTCGAATTCAGGATCGCAAACTCGCTGCCGGAAAGATACATGACCATGTAATAATGCCCGCCCGGCGCGTAATAATACACCTTCGGGTCGCGGTTGTCTTTGGCGTAGTTCGGAACGATCACGCCGTCTTTGGTGACCGTTTTGCCGCCGTCCGTGCTGTAAGCAAGGCACTGCACACCGGCAAGCCCTTTAAAGCGGTCGGATTCATTCGTCGGGCAGTCGGTATAGAAATACACGAGGGTATCGCTGCCGCGGCCAAGCGTGTTCAGCCGGTCCTGAAGGCCGCTGCCGGACCACATCGTCCCCATCTCGTCCGGGAACAGGACCGTATCCCGCTGCTCCCAGTGGAGCAGGTCCTTTGAGACCGCACTGCCCCAGCTCATGTTGCCCCAGGGCTTGCCGAAGGGGTTGTGCTGGAAGCACATATGATAGTATTCACCGTCAAAGATCAGACCGTTCGGGTCGTTCATCCAGCCGTGGTCCGGCGTAAAATGCACCGCCGGCCGGCTGCAGGAAGCATGATAGGCCGTGTCCGCGAGCTGCACCTTCTCCATGAAAGCTTCCGGGACATCACCCTCGACTGTGACCGTCCTGCCGCGGTACTGAGAGACCGGGAATTCCCCGTAAAAATCACAGGGGCCGGTAAGTTCATCCTCTTCGGTCAAGAGCGGCATCACGAAGGCCGTGAGCCACGTCCCGTCCAGATAGATATTGATCTCCGTCAGCTTTCCGCCTGCTTTTACGGGAAAGAGCAACAAACTTTTGTCAACAATAAACGCCTTTTGCATGTATCCTCCAAAATTTAGAAAACTGCTTGACTTTTCGAAATGAAATGCATATAATTACGTTTGTCTTTTTTGAGACGCACCACTAGCTCAGTTGGTAGAGCACCTGACTCTTAATCAGGGTGTCCAGGGTTCGAGCCCCTGGTGGTGCACGGGGGGAGTCT
>CADBQM010000326.1 GCA_902796795.1 uncultured Eubacteriales bacterium | reverse complement strand
GTGCTGGATAAGACGAACGAGATCGCCGAATTCGAGCAGGCGGCGGAACTCGGACATATCACCGATGCCGAGCGCCTGGAAGGGATCGACAAGGTCATCGAGACCGTTACGCAGCATCAGATGAACGGACTGCTGCTCACGATGATCATCATCCCGCTGGTATTCGGTTTCGTTTCCTACCTGCTGTACCAGAAGTTCTACAAGCTGGATGAGGAGACCTACAACGACGTCTGCCGCCAGCTGGAAGAAAAAGGCTACGGCGTGAAGGAGTAAAAACGGGAAAAAAGAAAGACGCACGGCCAGGAAAACGGCTGTGCGTCTTTTTGTATGTGTTTCGGTACGTGAAGGTGTATGTGTTTCAGTGCGTTTCAGTTCGACAGTACCCGGTCTTTGCTGCCGTAGACCACGAAGGTGATCAGGGTCATGACGGCGAGGATCACCAGCATCATATAAAAGATCGGCTGGTAGCTGTGCAGAAGGTCGTAGAGATAACCGACGCCGGCGGTGGAAAGGGCATAGGCAAGGGAGCAGCCGAAGGTGATCTTTGAAAAAGCACTGCCGTAGCTCGCGAGCCCGAAGGTCTCGCGCGTCATCGTAACGACGCCGACCGTCACCAGGGAGTACATGAGGCCTGCCAGCGCCGCACCGATGATCAGCGCCGTCCCGCTGTGCAGGAAGGCGATCATCACGACGCCGCCGGCGGTCAGCACGGAGACGATCAGGGCCGAGCGGATGAGCCCGATCCGGTCGGTCAGGAAGCCGAGCAGGATCTTGCCAGAGGTGTTGGTGATCATCGTGGCGGAGAGCATCGCCGCCCCGACCGCGGCCGGGAGCATATAGCTGTCCGCGACGCCCGGGAAATGCTGGGCAACGGCGGTCAGTGTGCCGCCGAGCGCCGAGTATAAAAAGCAGAGCAGGAGCAGCTTGACGGAGAGCTTCGGTTTCTTTTCCGGCAGCTTGAAGGCCGCTTTATTGACCTGGCCGCCGTACGGGATCTCCCCGACGTCTTCCGGCTGGACGCCGGTCTTCAAAAGGATCATCGGCAGCAGCATGAGCCCGACGACGATCGCCGACGCAATATAGCCCGCCCGCCAGCCGTGACGGGTGATGACGTTCGAAAAGATCGGCGAAAAGATCGCGCAGGAAACGCCGCTGCAGCCCATGACGATGCTGTTGAAGAGGCCGTTGCTCTTAAAGAACCAGTTGTTGACGACCATGGTCACCATGACGGTCCCGGTAAAGCCGGTGGAAAAACCGCGGATCACGTTCGCCGCGTGGTAGAGCCAGAGCTGATTGCACACCGACATCAGGAGCAGCGATCCGACGGTCAGCGACGAAGCCAGGATCAGCAGCAGCTTGAAATTGTTTTTCCGAAGGAGCCGCGGGAAAGCCATGCCGCCCGCCGCGCCGGTCAGGCTCGCGATCGTCATCGCCAGGCTGACGTCGCCGCGGCCGACGCCGAAGTCGTTCGCGATCGGTGTGGTGAACAGGCCGGCGATGTTGGTCGTCAGCCCCATGCTGCCGGAGAAGATCAGGCACAGGGCGACCAGGGTCAGGATATGTTTTCGCTTCATGAAGACAGTACGTCCTCCGTTATCATTCATTACTGTTTCCAGTTTACAGGAAAGCATACATAAAATACAATAGCTTTCTAAAGAAACAAAAGGAAGTGGATACAAAATGAGTATTACGGTCAAAACGGTGAAGACTGCCGCCTTTTCCATGGACTATTTTAAATTCGGACAGGGAGAGAACGTGATGGTGATCCTGCCCGGGCTCAGCGTGCAGAGCGTGATGGGCCTTGCTGACGCCGTCGCGGATGCATACGGGAGCTTTGCGGACGCGTTCACGGTCTATCTTTTTGACCGCAGGAAGGAACTGCCCGCCGTCTACCCGGTCCGTGCGATGGCGGAGGATACGGCAGCGGCACTTCAGGCGCTGGGACTCCGGGACGTCTTCCTGTTCGGCGCGTCACAGGGCGGGATGATGGCCATGGAGATCGCGCTCCGGCATCCGGAACTCGTTCGGAAGCTCGCACTCGGCTCGACCGCATCCCGGGTGGAAGACGCACGCTTTGGAAATATTCAAACGTGGATCCGCCTGGCAGCGGAAGGCGATCCCGCAGGCCTGTATCTTGCATTCGGAGAAGCGATCTACCCTGTATCGGTGTTTAATCAGTCGCGGGCACTTTTACTGGATGCCGCGAAGACCGCGACGGAAGAGGACCTCCGGCGCTTCATCATCCTGGCGGAAGGTCTGAAGGGCTTTGACGTAACGGAGGAACTGTGGAAGATCGACTGCCCGGTCCTCGTGACCGGCGCGGGGGACGACCGGGTACTTGGCGGCGACGCCGCCGTCCTGATCAAAGAAAAGCTTCCGGACCGCCCGGAAAACCTGCTCCGGATGTTCGACGGTTACGGCCACGCGGCGTACGACCTGGCGCCGGATTACAAGGCGGAGCTGCAAGCGTTCTTCCTGGCATGAAGCATGTAAAAAAAGAGGGCCGTAAGCGCCCTCCTTCCTGAAAAAAGAGGGCTGCGGACAGCCCTCTTTTTGTATGCACAGTTCCTTTACGCTTCCGTGAACAACGCCGTCGAATAGTAGCGGTCACCGCTGTCCGGTAGGAGTGCGACGATCGTCTTGCCCCGGTTCTCCGGCTTTTCCGCGTATTTCAGTGCTGCGGAAAGCGCCGCACCGGAGGAGATCCCGACCGAGATCCCTTCCTTATGGGCGAGCAGCTTCGCGGCCGTGATCGCTTCTTCACCGGTGGCCAGGCAGATCTCGTCGTAGATGCCGGTATTCAGGACTTCCGGGACAAAGCCGCCGCCGATCCCCTGCAGGGGATGCGGGCCGGCCTTTCCGCCGGAAAGCACCGGGGAATCCACCGGCTCCAGCGCCACGATACGGACGTCCGCTTTCTTTTTCTTCAGGTATTCGCCGACGCCGGTCAGCGTGCCGCCGGTCCCGACGCCTGCAATGAAGATATCGACGTTTCCGTCCGTGTCGTCCCAGATCTCCGGTCCGGTCGTTTCATAGTGCGCTTTCGGGTTTGCCGGGTTCACGAACTGGCCTGCGATGATGCTGCCGGGGATCTGCTGTTTCAGTTCCTCCGCCTTGTCGATGGCGCCCTGCATGCCCTTTACGCCGTCCGTCAGCACGAGTTCCGCGCCGTAGGCCTTCAGGATGTTCCGGCGCTCCACACTCATCGTTTCTGGCATCGTCAGGATGACCCGGTAGCCCTTCGCCGCCGCGATCGCCGCAAGCCCGATGCCGGTGTTGCCCGAAGTCGGTTCGATGATCACCGAACCTTCTTTGAGCAGCCCCTTCTCCTCCGCGTCCCGGATCATATAATAGGCCGCGCGGTCTTTCACGCTGCCCGCGGGGTTCAGGTATTCCAGTTTGACGAGGACGGTCGCTTCGAGCTTCAGTTCACGTTCGATATTGCAGACCTCCATGAGCGGCGTATGGCCGATCAGTTCCGTGATTCCCTTTTTTACATTTGACATGTGCATACCTTCTTGCCGGCCCTGCGGCCGTTTTCCTTAGTTTTTCTTAAAGCGGAAGATGTTCCAGGACATCTTCTGGACGGTCGCACTGAGCTTCCCGTCTTCGAACTTCGCGTCCGGGTTCACCTGCGGCTTGATCGCGTCGGGGGTCTCCCAGTCGTTCTTTGCCATCAGGTCGTCGGTGTACATCTCGATATGCTCGATGAATTCTGCGCCTTCAAAGCCGCTGAGGTCGAGTTCGATATCGTTCGAGGTCTCCCAGTTGCGGTTCACGACAAAGACGTTGATCTCGCCGGAATCCTTATCATACGCGGCGGCGGTGTCGATGTAGTCGACGCCCTCCTGCTCATAGTACTGGGTGTTGTCGTTCACGATGTAGCTCGGGATGTCGTAAGTGTCGCAGTCCACGCTGGTGCGGAGCGAGGTGCCGCGGCCGTAGCGCATGAGCTGCGTGTACGGATAGGCGGAAGCCGTGCTCCAGATGTGCTCGTTGTCGGTCGCCGCAAGCACGCGCAGGCCGCCGGTCATGCAGCCGATCTTCACGCGGTCCGCATGGCGGATGAACGCGAGCAGGGTGGAAGCGTTGGAGAG
>CADBQM010000325.1 GCA_902796795.1 uncultured Eubacteriales bacterium | reverse complement strand
CCGGAAATCCTGGCAAAGATCCAGGCGGATTTTGCCTGCGGTTTCCTGGATGACGCGGCCGGACGCGCGGTGATCCGGAAAACTTATGAACAGGACGGGTACCTTGCAGACACACATACCGCGGTCGCGCTCGGTGTTTATGACGAACTGCGGAAAAACGATCCGGACGCCTGTCCCGGCATCGTGCTTTCCACCGCCTCCCCCTATAAATTCCCGGAAGCGGTGCTGGAAGCCCTGACGGGTGAACAGCTTCAGGACGGGTTCCTTGCCATGGAGCGCCTGGAAGCATACACCGGCATCCCGGCGCCGGACGCGCTCCGCCTGCTGCCGGAGAAGGAGGTCCGTTTCACCGGCGTCATCGATATCGGCGAAATGGAAGATACGGTCACACGTTTCGCGAAAGGAGAAAAGGTATGAGCTTTTACGTCCGTGTACCGGGGACGAGCGCCAATATCGGGCCGGGCTTCGACAGCATCGGCATCGCGCTTTCCCTGTACAACGAATACGAAGTCAGCGAACTGGAAAGCGGGGAGCAGTTTATCAACATCGATCCCCAGTTCGCAAACGCGGAACATCTCATGGTCCGTTCCATCCGCTATGTGGAGGACGCTTTCGGCCTGCCGCACAAGGGCATTCTTCTGAAGGCGGTGAAGGAAGAGATCCCGGTCGCCCGGGGACTCGGCTCCTCGGCCGCGATGATCTCCGCCGGCGTCTGCCTCGCGAACGCGCTGCACGGGCTGATGCTGCCCTCGATTAAGCTGCTGAATCTTGTGTCCGAGATCGAGGGACATCCGGACAACGTCTCACCGGCGCTTTTCGGCGGGCTCACCGTCTCCTGCAAGACGGAAGACGGCTATTATACGAAACTGCTCACGCCGGACCGCTGCTTCCTCTTTGCGGTGGCGATTCCGGATTTCGAGGTCCCGACCAAGGAAGCGCGGCGCCTGCTGCCGGTAAACGTTCCCCGGGAAGACGCGATCCACAATCTTTCGCGGACGGGGCTTTTACTCGGCGGGCTGACGGACGGCGATCCCGACTGCTTAAGAAGGGCACTTTCCGACCGCCTGCACGAGCCTTACCGGAAGAAGCTGATCCCGGATTTTGACCGCGTCAGCCGTTTTATGGCAGAGCGCGGCGCGATCGGGACGGTGATCTCCGGCGCGGGACCGACGCTGCTTTCCGTCTTCTCCAATCCGGACCGCGAGACGGAAGAAAAGATCCGGCGCTTCAAACGGGACGAGGCGCTTTTGAATCAGGAATGTGAAGCACACTGGGTGATCCGTTTCCTGCCGGTCGACATGGACGGGACCTCGGTCGTCAATACAGATTGGGAGTGAAAAAGATGAGAAAAAAGATCGGACTGCATGTAGCCATTGAGATCGACGCGGTGCTTTCCCGCTACGGAAAAGCGGCGGAAGAGACGACCTGCGGCGGCTTCCGGGTGCGCCGTTTTGAGCTGGATGATTATGACCTGTACGTCCTGCACGCCGGCGTCGGCGAGATCGCCGCGGCTTCCGCGGTACAGATCCTGATCTCCGAATTCCACGTGGACGTCGTCGTGAACTTCGGCGTCGTCGGCGGACTGACGGAAGAGATGACGCTTGCCCGTACGGTGATCGTCGACAGGGTCGTCCACTACGACATGGACAGCTCGGAGCTGGACGGTACGCCGGTCGGCTACTACGCGGAAAACCAGGGGATCTACATCCCCGTAACGAAGGCACTGGTGGAAAAGGCCTGTGAGATCGCACCGGACCTGAAGCGTGTGACCTGCGCGTCCGCGGACAAATTCGTGGGCGATCCCGCAAAGAAGGCCGCGCTGCATGAAAAGTTCGGCGCCGACATCTGCGAGATGGAAGCGGCGGCGGTCGCGATGACCTGCAACAGGAACAAGGTGCCGGTCATGATGATCAAGGCCGTCAGCGACAGTATCCTGGGCGGCGCGGAGGAATTCAACACCGCGGTCGAACGGGCTTCCGACGAAGCCTTCGGCGTAACGGACCGCGTGATCCGGGCCCTGTAAAGGAAGAATAACATGAAACGTTTTCTGGAACGGCTGCTGCAGGTCCTGCTGATCACCGTGATCGTCCTGCTCGCGTTCTTTGTTGTGAGCGGGGTCCTGCAGCGGGTGAACAAAAGGCATCCCTATACCGGGCTCTTCGGCGTCGGCTACGCGGTCGTGGTCTCCGGTTCCATGGAGCCGAACCTGCATGTGAACGACCTGATCTTCTATACCGCGAACCGAAATAAGCCCTATGAGATCGGGGACGTCATCGTCTTCATCCGCGAGGACGGGCAGGAAGAGATGCTGATCACGCACCGCATCATCGCGGTCTCGGAGACCGGCGTCACGACCAAGGGCGACGCGAACCCGGTACAGGATCCGAATGAGACCGTCTTTTCCGATATCGTCGGGAAGATCCGCGTCCGTATCCCCTATCTCGGGGTGCTGACTTCGTTCCTCCGGACGCCGCTCGGCCTGACGCTCGTCGTGCTCGCGGCAGGTCTCGTGATCCTGCTGCGCCTGATGTCAAAGAGACACCGGGAGGAAGAAGGGGAGGACTTAGACGGATCCGGGGAGAAAAAGGAGTAGTTATCAATGGAACTGCAGGAAAAATTGAGAAAGATCACAGAACGCGCCGTCGCGGACCAGTACCTGGCGGGCGTCAGCTTTATGGTGCTCCGGGACGGAAAGGAGCTTGCCTATGTGGAGAGCGGCCATATCGATATTGAAGGACAGGTGCCGGTAAAAAAGGACAGTATCTTCCGCCTGTATTCCCTGTCGAAGCCCTTTACCTCCTGCGCGGCAATGATCCTCCTCGAGCGGGGCGAGATCACGCTGCAGGAAGAAGTCGCAAAATATCTGCCGGCATTCAAAGAGGCCTATGTGCTGGAGGACGGAAAAAAGGTACGGCCGCACCGCCAGCTTTTGCTCCGGGATCTTTTGTCGATGACTTCCGGGATCCCCTACGGCAATGATTTTACCGACTCCGGCCGCGCAGTGCTCGCGCTGCAGCATGAGCTGGAGGAAAAGACGGATACGGCAGCACAGCCGGGGACCGTGGCGTTTGCGGAAAGCCTCGCCTCCTGCCCGCTGACCTTCCATCCCGGCGAAAAATGGATGTACGGCTTCAGCGCGGACGTGATGGGCGCGGTCATTGAAAGAGCTTCGGGCATGCGCTTCGGGGAATTCCTGGAAAAGGAGATCTTCCGTCCGCTGCATATGAAGGACACCGGTTTCTTTGTGCCGGAAGAGAAAAAGAATCGCCTCGCAAAGACTTACCGCGGAACGGAAAACGGCCTTTTGTTTGATCCGACGAAGCGGCTCGGCGTTTCCCATGACTTTGTATGCCCGCCGAATTTTGAATCCGGCGGCGCCGGCCTGGTTTCGACGATCGAGGACCTGAAGCGCTTCAGCCAGATGCTGTTAAATAAAGGCCGCCTGCACGATACCAGGATCCTGAAGCCGGAGACGGTGCGGCATATGTGCTCTTCCCAGCTGCTTCCGAAGCATTTTGAGTCCTTCAATATGGCATTCACCAATCTCTGGGGCTTCGGCTACGGCAACTTCATGCGCGTCATGCTCGATCCCGGACAGGCCTTCTATATCGGACGGAAGGGTGAGTACGGCTGGGACGGCTGGCTCGGCTGCTATATGGCGAATTTCCCGGAAGAGAAGATCACCCTCCTTTCGATGCAGCAGCGCGCAGATGCGGGTACGGACTACATCACCGGGGAACTCCGGAATGCCGCACTCACAGAGATCCTGTAAGCGGAAGAAGCAGTATCTTTAAAAGCGGCGGAAAATGGCGGAGAAGATCATCTTTCATGTCGACGTGAATTCAGCTTTTTTAAGCTGGACCGCTGTTGACCGCCTTCAGAAAGGGGAGACGCTGGATCTCCGGACCATACCGTCCGCGATCGGCGGTGACGTGAAAAGCCGCCGCGGTGTGATCACCGCGAAATCCATCCCTGCAAAAGCATACGGCGTCACGACCGGGGAACCGGTCGTTTCGGCCCTCAAAAAATGCCCGGAACTCAAGCTGTTTCCGGGCGATTTTGTGCTTTACAGAAAAATGAGCGCCGCTTTTATGGCGATCTGCCGGGAACTGACGCCCGAAGTCGAACCGTTTTCGATCGACGAGTGTTTCATGGATATGACCGGGATCCTGAGGCATGCGTCCCGTACGGAGATCGTCAAAGCCGGAGACAATCTCCGGGACAGGATAAGGGAAGAACTCTCCTTTACGGTCAACGTCGGGATCTCCGAAAACAAGCTGCTCGCAAAGACCGCGAGCGATTTTAAGAAACCGGACCGGACCCATACACTGTTCACGGACGAGATCCCGGCTAAATTCTGGTCGCTGCCGGTGCGGGAACTGCTCTTTGCCGGCAAGTCTTCCGAGGCCCGCCTTTTATCCCTCGGGATCCGCACGATCGGCGAGCTTGCCCATACGCCGCTTTCCGTGCTGCAGGCACATTTCGGTGAAAAGAGCGGGGCATATCTTCACCGGGCGTCGAACGGGATCGATGATTCGCCGGTCCAGACAGCGCAGGAGGACGCAAAAAGCTATGGGCATTCTACAACGCTTGCCGAAGATATCCTGCGCGCGGAGGAAGCTTATCCCGTGCTTCTTTCCCTTTCCGATAAAGCTGCGGAAAGGATGCGGCGGGACCACGTCCGCGCCGATACCGTTACGGT
>CADBQM010000324.1 GCA_902796795.1 uncultured Eubacteriales bacterium | reverse complement strand
CGGCTCGCGCCGCCGACGTCCTTTAAAAAGCCTTTGACTTTCACGCTCATTTCGCTGCCTCCTTCTTCTTCAGGTCGTCGAGGATCGCCTTGGCGGCTGCCCGTCCGTTGGTGATCTGAGGGCCCATGCCGTCGCCGCTCATGCCATGCGCGCCGGCAAATTCCAGGCCTTCGATGAAATGATCCTCTTCCTTCATGCCGAGCCGCGCGACCACGTGATCGGAAACGGAATGGCTGTAGCCGTAGATGCTGCCTTTCCACGCGCCGACGTAATGGGCGATGGTCATCGGCGTCTCGACTTCGAATTCGACGATCTTATCCCGGAAATCCGGGGTACCGGTGTGCCGGAGATACGTTTCGATCATGTCGTTCGCGATCTTCCGCTTGAAGTCGTAGTAGTCTTCCTCGCGGATGTTTTTGAACGGCTCGTTCTGCGGCAGCGCGGTGATGGACAGCTGCGTATAGCCTTTTGGCGTGCAGTCGGGATTCGCGATGTTGAGGCAGATCGTCGTGATATAATTGAACGGTTTATCGAGCTGCCCGTAGTTCGCCCAGATCTCGTTCGTATCCATCGTATCGCCGGAGAACGTGGAATAGTTCGTGATGCCGAGCTCTTCCGGCGTTCCCTCGAGGATCATGATCACGGACACCGGGCATACGGAGAGGGCACGGCCGTTGACCATCTTTACGGCGCCTTCCGGTACTTCCGAAAGGGGCTCGATCATCTGCGTATAGACTTTGTTGGGATAGGCGGCTGAAACGACGTAATCCGCGCCGATCTCGTAGCCGGAAGCAGTGCGGACGCCCGTCACCTTTCCGTTCTTCACCAGGATCTTTTCGACTTCCTGCTTAAACTCGAACTGGGCGCCGTTTTCTTCCACCTTGTTTTCCATCTTGATGGACATTTCGTGGCTGTAGCCCCGGCAGACGTAGCTCCCGGTGAAGTAGTCGGCCATCAGGAAGGCATAAATGGTAAAAGGAAGGTCGTCCATCCGGTTGCCGACGTAGATCCAGTAGGGCGTCAGCAGCTCGACGGCCTTTTTCGGCAGCTTCAGCGCCTCGATGACTTCGGTCGCGGAATAGCCGACGGTCTTGACAAAGTCGGGGTGCTTCAGGAGCATCTGGACCTTGCTCATGGGCGTTACGGAAAGCGTGTTCATGCTGTCGTAGACCCTGCGGCAGAGCTTCAGGAATTCAAAGATCTGTTCGAAAGATCCGGGGACGACAGCGTCGACTTCTTTCGCGGCCCGTTCATAGCCTTCGTGCAGCGTCGTATCGATGCCGGAATTCGGCAGGACGACGCGGTAGCATTCCGGAACGGGCAGCCATTCGATCTCGATCCCCATGTCCATAAAGAACTGGCCGACCTTCAGCGGTTCTTTCTTTGTGCCGATGCTCATCATCTCGTGCAGTGTCGCCTCGATCTCAAAGCCGTTCCGGACAAAATCGGTGGCAAGGCCGCCCGGCAGATTGTGTTTTTCGAGGATCAGGATATCTTTTATGCCCCGGGCCTGCAGCTGCAGCGCACATGACATACCGGCCAGTCCGCCGCCGATGATCACGATCTCGTAGTGGTCTTTAAATGGTTTCATAGAATCTCCTTCAAAAAAGGGGACGGATTTCCGTCCCCTCGTATACAGATGGATCAGAAGAAACGTTCAACAAGCTCGCGGCTGTATTCCGCGGTCTCGTCCATATCGCCGAAGCTCATGATCTCGCCGGCGTAGAAGGTGTCGTATTTATCCTGCATGGCTTCGACCTTCTCGTACCAGCCGTTCTTATAGTCCTCGGAGAAGACATGCGGGAAGTAGTAGACGCTCCATTCGTTGACGACTTTGGAAGCGGGGTTCTTCATGGTCTTCAGATCCTCGAGCACCATCTTCTTGCATTCGTCGTACGGGATCTCCTTCGTATCCTTGTGCTTCCGGAGCGCGTAGGTGGTGATGACCTGGTCCTTCGTGTCCTTCCAGCGGCGGTAGTAGACCATCAGATGGCCGAGGCGCTCCTTTGTCATGTTCTCAAAGACGTAGTAGCTGATCTCCGGATGATCTTCGGGCCGGGTCTCTACGGCAAGAACGTCATAGCGCTCGTAATCAATCTTGCTGAACAGTTCTTTTTCATCCTTGCGGGCATCGAAGTAATCGACCATGCCGACCTGGCCGTCCGCGCGCTTGTTCGGGATGTACAGCGGCGCCGTGACGATGATCTTATCGTATTCCTCGACCTTTCCGTTGACCGTAACGTAGACTTTCCCGTCGCGGCGCTCGACTTTTTCGATCTTCGAATTCAGGCGGGCCGGATTCTTTAAGTGTGCATTCAGCTGCTCCCAGATGTACTGGGTGCCGTTCTTCCAGGTCCAGAGGTTGACCTTCACGAAGTTCATGGTGGTCTGGAAGTCCAGATACTTCAGAACGTAAGCGGCCGGGATCTCGTCAAAATAACCATAACCGAAGGAGGTGTAGGGCCCGATCCAGACGTCCTGCGTCAGCTCGACACCGTTCAGTTTACAGAACTCGGAGAAGGGAAGGCAGAGATCCTTCAGGTTCGGGTTCTCGCCCTTTACCGGCTCGCGCTTCGCGTTCTTCTGGCTGAAACCGTCGTAACGGCCCTCGGAAACACCGCGGTGTCCGTTGACGTCGTAGCCCTGGTATTTGGTCTCCAGCAGCTCGCCGAGCTTTTTGATCTGCTTCTTCATTTTGAGAAGGCGCGGGATCTTGAGAATGTTCTTTTTCGGCTCGAAAGGCTCGATGACCTTGCCTTCGGAATTCTTATAGTTCCGATTCAGCTTGGGACCGTCATGCGTGATGCCGCAGAATTCTTCTACGTCGTGTACGGCATAATAGGACGGAACGCCCATGATGGCGCCCATTTCGTAGCGGCGTCCGTTATAGGTCGGGCTCCAGCACTTGCCGCCGACACGGTCCAGGCGCTCGAGGATCGTATAATTCTCATAGCCCTTCTTTTCCAGATACATGCCGGCAGACAGACCGGCAGGTCCTCCGCCAATGATACAGATCCTGGTCTGCTTATCCATTTTTTCCTCCTGAAAGACAATTAGTTCAAACTGACGCTGAAGAAAGCGGCAGCTCCTTTATTGTACATCATTTTTTACAAAAGTACATCGCTTCGGAGGCATAATTGATACGAAAATATCAAATATCGCGGCAGCGGAAAAGTCAGCAGTTTTCAGCATGATTTCCCCTGTTTTGAATAAAGATTTCTTCCTGCCCGAATGCTATAGTGAAAAAAAGAAGCTCACCGGATGCCGGGATCGGCAGGGTGAAGCGAATCTTCAAAAGGAGGAAAGAAAATGAAAAGAATCATAGCAATGCTCCTTGCGGCGATGATGGTCATTACCATGCTGGCTGCATGCGGCGGATCCGGAGATGAGAAGGGATCCAGTGCGCCGGCCGAGAGCAGCAGTGAGAAGGCGGATGTCACGGAAGAGCAGGGTAGTGAAGAAAACGGCCCTTCGGCACAGGAACTGCTGGATGCGCTTCCGGCGACCCTGAGAGACGGCGAAGTCATTGCAGTCCCCGAAATGTATCCGGACACAGATCTTTCTGCGCCTTATACGGTCTATCTTTATTCTCTCGGCGGCGAGCCGAACGATATGGCAGATGTCGTGGCAAAAGTCAATGAACGTCTTGCTGCATTCAATACGACTCTTGAACTGCGTACGATCTCCTGGGCAGACGCCCGTACAAAGTACTCTCTGACGCTGCAGGCAGGGGAGGAAATTGATGCGATCTTCACGGCGCCCTGGTCGTACATGTGGACAGAGGGCCAGAAAGGCTCCTTCTTTACGCTGGACGATGAGTTCATCGAGAAGTACATGCCGCTGACTTATAAGTATCAGGACCACAAATTCTTTGAAGAAACCAAGCTTGCCGGTAAGATGATCGCCATGCCCCGCAACGCGGAGGAACCCGAGAATAAGATCTTTGCCATCCGTCAGGATCTTGCGGAAAAATATGGTATCACCGAGCTGAAATCCTGGGATGACTACATGAATTACATGCTGACCATCGCAGAGAAGGAAACGCCCGAATCCGGTATCTTTGCAGAAGCGGCTTCCGGAAGCAATAACGAAGTCCTGGATGTTTACAGACAGCAGTTCGATACTTTTTCCATCAGCATCGGCGGTCTCCCATTTGACTATTCCTACAAGGGCGGTGTCCCGGATTTCGAAGATATCACCTTCCGCTATGAGACAGACTGGTACCGTGCATTCTGCAAGGATATGAAGACCCTGGCAGATGCGGGCTGCTGGTCGCGCAGCGCGCTGAACGGCGATGTTTCCGACGACGATGCGTTTGCGTCTCTGCAGGGCGCTTCCATTGCCTGGAATGGAACGGTATTCAGTTATATGAAACAGGCGGAAGCGACGCCCGGTGTCGTATGCGCAGCCTATGACGTGACGACCGATCATCTGGCGACCTGCTCAGAAGCCAACAACGGCGACATTGCCATTGCAAAGGCTTCCAGGAACCCCGAGCGTACCGCAATGGTGCTCGATCTGATCAAAATGGATTCCGAGATCAACCGTCTCTTTACACTGGGGATTGAAGGTGTACATTACAATATGGAGAGCGACGGCTTCCATTACACCAGGATCGAAGGAAAGACAGACGATTATGCGCCGAACGGCATGTCCATCAGCTGGGGAACGCAGAACGGCCTGTATGAAGAAGCGGGTGCGCCCGATCGCGAAAAGACCATGTATGATGCCTGGAAGGAAAGAATGGTCAGCAGCCCGACGGTCACCTTCATCTTTGATAATGCAAACGTACAGGATTACATCGACGCCGTATCTTCTGAGCTCAGCAATCATACTGCTGCGCTTTCGCTGGGGCTTGTGGACGATGTCGATGCAGAGATCGATGGCCTGATCAACCGTCTGAACGAGATCGGTCTTCCTCAGATCAAGGAAGAGTTCGAGCGGCAGTTCGCGGAGTGGAAGGCGGGCAAATAAGCTGCACTTCCGGCGTACGGATATTTGCTGCCTTTCGGTAAGTGGTCGGTGAGCAGCCTGTCGTTCGCTTGAAAGTTGCGCTCAGGACGCTCTCATTGGAAAAACCGGATTCGAAACAGATTTCCTTTATCGAAAGGGCGGTATTTTTCAGCAGATATTTGACGGTACTGATCTTCAGGCTGATGATATATTGATGCGGGGTTAAACCGGTCTCCTGCTTAAAAAGGTGGATGAAGTGACAGGGCGAAAGCGCAACGGTCTGCGCCAGTTCATCTACAGACGGATCCTCCTTATAGTGCGCACGGATATAGTCGGTAACGGTTTCGATCAAGGAACTGTGGGCATTCTGAAAATGATTTGTCTGTGAAAAAAGCAGAAGATCGATCAGGAGATCATAAATGAGGCGGGAAAGCTGCGCTTCATGGATCTCCTGCCCGTTTTTAAAAATCTCAAAGATCCGGGTGATTTTTGTGGTGACCGGCAGCGGATCGTACATTGTGAAGACATTCCCGACGTGCTGTGTGATCTCTTCATAGAGCCTGCCGGTATTCTGCCCGTCAAAGCGCAGGGAAAGAACCCTGAAATGTCCTTTCTCGATGTATGCGGAGGAGTTGCGGCAGTCCAGCAGCAGAATGGAATCCTTTTTGAGCGGGATCTCTCTGCCGTTGTCGTTCAGAACAGCCCACCCTTCCTGAATATAATAGAGCAGAAAACTGGTATATTTACTTCTCTTGATGATTTTGTCAGTGATTATAGGAAGTGCATCCGACGCGGGTCGGATAATAGTACATATCGCGTGCGGCAGCGGAAGGGTAGTTCAGATATTCCTCAGACTGCTGTGTCTGGATACCTTCTGGCATGTGCGGCATAGGTTTCCTCCTTCAGCTTCATACGTTACTTTCCTTTTGGAGCAAAGCTGCCGGATTCTTCACTTTGCCCATATTATCACTATTATTATCAGCAGTTCAATCATGTCAAGTACGCACATTTAAGTAATATACTATCCCAAAAGAAAGCTGCTAATCTGGTGGAATGCCTGAGACAGGAGCAGGAAAAGTCCATTTCCGAATATGTTATCGCTGACAGGAATGGAGATCCTCTCTCATATTCTCAGTTTGTCCGG
>CADBQM010000323.1 GCA_902796795.1 uncultured Eubacteriales bacterium | reverse complement strand
TTTGTAAAGGAAACCGCCTGTGCTGCTTGCTTCCGTTGTGATCGATATCAATTCAAAAGAGGTGGACCGGCCGTTCACCTATATCGTTCCGGATGCGTTTTCGGGACAGGTCCGCACCGGCAGTGCGGTCGTCGTCCCCTTCGGACGGGGCAATACAAGAAGGCGCGGTTATGTGACACAGCTTTTTGAAGGAAAGGAAACGCCGGAACGGCCGCTGAAAGAGATCCTTTCACCGGATGAGAAGGCGCTCAGTCATACGGAGCAGCTGGTGCGGCTCGCGGTCTTCCTTAGGGAACGCTACGGCGGGACACTTTATCAGTGCCTTTCGACCGTGCTTCCGGGAAAAACGGAAGTGAAAGCGAGGAAGCCGCGCGTTTTTGAGTTCCTCTGTGATGAATCCCGGCGCAGGGAAGAATACGAGACGGCCGTCAAAAAGAAATACTATGCGCGGATGCGGCTTTTAGAAGCCTTTCAGGACAGACGGGTGCTGCCGGCATCGATCGTTACCGACCGGCTGAACATCACCGCTTCGACCCTGAAGTATTTTACCGATCACGGACTTTTACGGATCCGGGAAGCGGAAGATACTGCGGGACTGTCCGGCACTGCGGCAGGAAAGCCCCGGCCGGTGCTGAACCGGGAACAGCAGGAGGCGGTGGAAGGGATCATAAACGATCCCCGGCCGGTGCATCTGCTGTTTGGCATTACGGGCTCCGGAAAGACCGAAGTCTATCTTTCGCTGATCGAAAAAGTCCTTTCGGAAGGAAAAGAAGCGATCGTCCTGATCCCGGAGATCGCGCTGACTTACCAGACCGTCATGCGTTTTTATGAACGCTTCGGGGACGTGGTCTCGGTGGTCCATTCCCGCCTCTCAAAGGGGGAGAAGATCGAGCGCTTTAAAAAGGCGGAGGACGGGGAGCTGAAGGTGATGATCGGCCCCCGGAGCGCCCTGTTTACGCCTTTTAAGAAGCTCGGCCTCATCGTGATCGACGAGTTCCACGAAAGCTCTTATCTTTCTGACCAGACGCCTCGGTACAGTACGGTGGAAACGGCAGCCGAACGTGCTTCCTATACGGGAGCCAAGGTCGTGCTCGGTTCCGCGACGCCGTCGGTGGAAGCGTTTTATGAAGCCGAACAGGGCAGGTACGGTCTGCATCGTCTGAACACAAGGGCGGTACCGGGAAGCGTGCTGCCCGAGGTCCTGGTCCTGGATATGCGGAAAGAGCTTTCTTCCGGGAACCGTTCCGCGTTTTCCGGCGCGCTCCGGGAACGGATTCTCGACCGGCTCGTCAAAAAAGAGCAGGTCATGCTCTTCTTAAACCGCCGCGGTTATTCCGGCGCGGTGAGCTGCAGGATGTGCGGGAAGCCCGTCTCCTGCCCGCACTGCAGCGTGGCGCTGAAGTATCACGCGGACGGGAGCCTGCGCTGTCATATCTGCGGTTTCCGCCGCCCGATGGTGAAGGAATGTCCGGAATGCGGATCGAAGCTGATCGCTTCCTTCGGGATCGGTACGGAAAAGGTGGAAGCACTGGTGCAGCAGGAATTTCCCGGCGCAAGGACGCTCCGCATGGACGCGGATACCACCGGCGGAAAGGAAGGCCACCGGGAGATCCTGGAGCGATTCATGAACCACGAAGCGGACGTCCTTGTCGGCACGCAGATGATCGTGAAGGGGCATGATTTCCCGGATGTCACGCTGGTCGGCGTGATCGCCGCCGATCTTTCCCTGCTGGTACCGGACTATCGGAGCGCAGAGCGCACGTTCCAGCTGCTGACCCAGGCGGAAGGGCGTGCGGGCCGCGCGAAAAAGCCCGGGGAATGTGTGATCCAGACTTATATGCCGGAGCATTATGCCGTACAGGCGGCAGCGGCGCAGGATTATGAACTCTTTTACCGGAATGAGCTTTTATACCGGCAGCAGCTTTCGTATCCGCCGGCCGGGTATCTGATGAAGCTCGTTGTATCCGGACAGGACGCATCTGCCGTAAAAGCAGTAATGGCGACCGTCGCCGCGGCGGCAAAAGCACGTTTTCAGGACACGGCGGAATTCCTGGGACCTTCCGAGGCCTCCATCTACCGCGTGAAGGATACGTTCCGCGAAGTTCTGCATTTTAAAACAAAGACCCTTTCCGCACTCCTCGGCGTAAAAGCCGCGCTGGAAGCACTGGCGGAAAAAGAAACAGAAGGAAGACGGCTGTTCTACAGCTTCGAATCATAGGAGGAAATAACGTGGCACTCTTAACGATCAGGCAGATGGGGGACGAGATCCTCACGAAAAAATGCAAGCCGGTGAAAGCGATCAACAAAAGGATCCTGCAGCTGGCGGACGACATGTTCGAGACCATGTACGACGCGGCCGGCGTCGGCCTTGCGGCGCCGCAGGTCGGCGTCCTGAAGCGGATGGTCGTGATCGACGTGACGCCGGACCCGGAAGAGGGCGAGGAACTGAAGGAAGAAGACATGCTGCGTTTCTGCATGATCAATCCGGAGATCATTTCCGCCGACGGGGAACAGACCGATTACGAGGGCTGCTTAAGCTATGCCGGCATGAGCGGCATCGTGACCCGGCCGGACCACGTGGTCGTGCGTTTTACGGACCTTGACGGGGATGAATGCGAACTGGAAGGCACCGGGCTCCTGGCCCGCGCGATCTGCCATGAGCTGGACCACCTGGAAGGAAAGATGTACGTCGAGAAGGTCGAGGGCAAGGTGATCACGAACGAAGAGCTTGCCGAGATCCGCAGGAAAGAACGGGAAGCGGCCGCCCAGGGCGGAAACGCTGAAAACGGAGAAGGTAAGGCAGACTGATGCGTGTCGTATTTATGGGGACACCAGACTTTGCTGTCCCGGTGCTGGAAACGCTTCATGAAAGCGGACACACGGTGGCGGCGGTCTATACCCAGCCGGACAGCGTGCGCGGCCGGGGAAAACAGCTTCTGTTTTCCCCGGTAAAAGAGGCTGCGCTGAGGATGGGCCTCCCGGTCCTCCAGCCGGAACGCCTCCGCGGGAAAGAAGTTTACGATGAACTTCAGGCGTTTCAGCCGGACGTGATCGTCGTCGCGGCGTACGGCCAGATCCTCCGGAAGAAGGTGCTTGAGATGCCGCGCTTCGGCTGCCTGAACGTGCACGCGTCGCTGCTCCCGAAATACCGCGGCGCCGCGCCGGTCCCCTGGGCGATCATCGACGGGGAAGAAGAGACCGGCGTAACGGTCATGCAGATGAACGAAGGCCTGGATACCGGCGATATGCTGATGAAGGCGGCGGTCCCGATCGAAAAAGACGATACGGCGGATACGCTGCTTGGTAAACTGTCCCGGCTCGGCGGGCCGCTGATCCTGAAAGCGCTTGAAGATGCGGAAAACGGCGCGCTGAAGCCGGAAAAACAACCGGAAGAGAGCCCGACGCCTTACGCGAAGATGCTGGAAAAGGA
>CADBQM010000322.1 GCA_902796795.1 uncultured Eubacteriales bacterium | reverse complement strand
GTGATCGTCCTCGACGAGCCGACCTCGTACCTGGACGTGAAACATAAGATCGAGCTTCTTGAGATCCTTTCGGACATGGCCAAGAAGCAGGGGATCTCTGTCGTGATGAGCCTGCATGAGATCGACCTCGCGGAGCGCATCTCCGACAAGATCGCCTGCATCAAGGGGGATCGTATCGCAGCCTACGGTACGCCGGAGGAGATCTTTTCCGACGAGACTGTCCGGGAACTCTACGACATCCGGAGCGGATCCTTTAACGCGCTCATCGGGAATATCGAGCTAAAGCGGCCGGAAGGGGACGTCCGCTGCTTCGTGGTCGGCGGGGCCGGTACCGGGATCCCGTATTACCGGGCACTCCAGAAGCTGGGCGTCCCGTTTGCGGCAGGTATCCTGCCGGAGAACGACCTCGATATGGCCGCCGCACGTCCGCTTGCCGTAAAGCTCCTCAGTGTCCCGCCCTATACGGCGGCAAAAGATGCCGATATCCGGGAAGCGGAGCGGATCATCGACGAAGTAAACTATGTGGCAGACTGCGGCTGCCCGACTGGGGAATACAACCGGGCAAACGCCGGACTCATCGCCTATGCGGAGCAAAAAGGGAAAACAGTCCTCCGTTCGCTGACGGCGCTTTCGGAGGTTTTTCAGTGACAGCGGTGAAGAGATACAGGAGAGGAGGTGCCGGATGAAACTGCCGCGGATCATGATCGCGGGAACGTCCAGCGGAAGCGGGAAGACGACGATGGCGCTGGCCGTCCTTTCTCTCATGAAACGAAGAGACCTGCCGGTCCGGGCGTACAAATGCGGACCGGACTATATCGACCCGATGTTCCACCGGGCCGTGACGGGGATCCCGTGCACGAACCTGGACCCGTTCTTCTGTGACGGAGAGATGCTCCGGGGGCTGCTCGCGGCGCACGCGGACGGCGGCACAGCGCTCATCGAGGGCGTCATGGGCTACTACGACGGCACCGGAGAAGACGGGACGGAGAACAGCAGCTATACGGTGGCAGCCGCAACGAAGTCCCCGGTCATCCTGACCGTCGACGCACGCGGCGCAGCGGCATCGGTGCTGGCCGTGATCGAAGGCTTCCTGCGTTTCCGGCCGGACAGCGGGATCGCGGGCGTCCTCCTGAACCGCATCTCGGCGATGAATTACCGGAACGTGGAGCGGCTGATCCGGGCACATTTCGGCGAACGGATCTGTCCGCTTGGCTATCTTCAGGAACTGCCGGATGCCTGCCGGCTGCCGTCCCGGCACCTCGGGCTCGTGACAGCGGAAGAGATCACGGACCTGAAGGAACGACTTAAGAAGCTTTCGGAGCTTGCGGCACAGACGATCGACCTTGACGCGCTGCTTGCGCTTTCCGATACGGCGCCGGCGCTCTTAGGCACGTTGCCGGAAGTACCGCGCCTTCAGCCCGTCACACTTGCAGCAGCGCGCGACGCGGCATTCTGCTTCTATTACCCGGAAACTTTGCGCCTCTTTGAAAAGATGGGCGCGCAGCTTCTGTTTTTCTCCCCGCTTGCCGGGGAGACGGTACCGGAAGAAGCGGACGGCCTCCTGATCGGCGGCGGTTATCCGGAGCTTTATACGGAAACGCTGGAAGCAAACCGGGAGACGAAAGAGAGCATCGCACGCGCCGTATATGACGGGATGCCGGTGATCGCCGAATGCGGCGGCTTCCAGTATCTCGGCGCGGAACTCAGTGGCAGGAAGATGTGCGGCGTGCTGGACCATCAGAGCATCAATACCGGGAAGCTCGTGCGCTTCGGCTATATCACGCTGGAGGCGCGGCACGCGGGGCTTTTCGGACCTGCTGGCACGCAGCTGAAAGCACATGAATTCCATTATTACGACAGTACAGAGAACGGCAGTGCGTTCCGCGCGGTCAAACCAAACGGCCGCAGCTGGGACGCGGCGGTCATGACGGAAACGATGTACGCAGGCTATCCGCATCTGTATCTGCCTGCAAATGTAGCGGCCGCAGAGGCCTTTTACCGGAAATGTCTTGCTTACAGGGAGGGACGGAAATGATCATTACAGATCCTGCCGAGATCGAAAAACGCAGCATGGAGATCATCGAGAGCGAACTTACGACAGTGGTCCCCGAAGAAAACAAGGCGGTCCTGAAGCGGGTGATCCACTGTACCGCGGACTTTGACTATGAAAAGAACCTCGTCTTCTCGGACGGCGCCGTCAGAAAAGCGCTGGAAGCACTGCGTGCGGGCGCTTCGATCGTGACAGATACGCAGATGGCCCGGTCCGGGATCAATAAAGCCGCGGCTGCGAAGCTCGGCTGCGAGATCTATTGTTTCATGAGCGATCCGGACGTGGCGGCGGCTGCGAAGGCATGCGGCGGCACACGTGCAGCGGCCTCGATGGAAAAAGCGGCGTCGCTTCCCGGCCCTCTCATCTTCGCGATCGGAAATGCGCCGACCGCGCTCCTGAAGCTCACGGAGCTGATCCGGGACGGCAAAGTATCGCCGGCGCTCGTGATCGGCGTGCCGGTGGGCTTTGTCAACGTCATCGAATCCAAGGAGGACATCCTTGAGACGGCGGTACCGCTGATCGTCGCACGGGGCCGTAAGGGCGGTTCCAACGTCGCGGCGGCGATCGTCAACGCGCTCATGTACGAGATCACGAGATGATGGACAGTTTTATCGTAAAAGACGGAAAAAAACTGCGCTGTGGCTATACGACCGGTTCCTGTGCCGCAGCCGCGGCAAAGGCGGCGGCGCTCATGCTGCTTCAGAAAAAAAGACTGGAGCAGGTATACCTGCTGACGCCGAAGGGGATCGGGCTTACGCTGCCGGTCTCGGATATCGTGATCACGGAGGAAGCGGTCTCCTGCGGTATCGTGAAAGACAGCGGCGACGATCCCGATATCACGAACGGGATCACCGTCTATGCCTGCGTTGGAAAGACGGCGGAGGAGAGAAAAGTCGTGATCGACGGCGGCGAAGGCATCGGCCGCGTTACAAAGCCGGGGCTCGACCAGCCGGTCGGAAATGCCGCCATCAATTCCGTGCCGCGCCGGATGATCACAGAAGCGCTGCAGGAAGTGATGGAGGACTGCGGCTATACGGGCGGTCTCAGTGTCGTCATTTCCGCACCGGCAGGAACGGAGCTCGCCGAGAAGACCTTCAACCCCCGGCTCGGGATCGTCGGCGGGATCTCCATCCTCGGGACGACCGGCATCGTCGAGCCGATGAGCGACGACGCGGTCGTGGAAACGATCCGTACAGAACTGAACCAGCGTGCGGCGGAAGGGCACAGGACCGTGCTCTTCGTGCCGGGCAATTACGGCGCTGATTTTATCCGCAGCGACCTCGGGCTCGACCCGGAGATCGCCGTGACCGTCTCCAATTTCATCGGGGACGCCTTTTCACTTGCGCGGGAGATCGGTTTTACCCAGGCGCTCCTGGTTGGTCATATCGGCAAAGCGGTGAAGCTTGCGGGCGGCCTTTTCAATACACATTCCCGCTGGGGCGACTGCCGCGCGGAGATCTTTGCCTCCCATGCCGGGATGTGCGGCGCGGGCCGGGAGACGGTCACAGCGCTCATGGACAGCGCGATGACGGACGATATGCTGGCGATCCTGGATAAGGCAGAACTCAGGGAAGCCGTCATGCAGAGCATCCTGAAAAGCATCGGCACGCAGCTTGAGAACCGGCATCTTGCCCCGATGGCGGCCGGTGTCATCACATTTTCGAAAGTACACGGGATCCTGGGCGGGACTTTAGGCGCCCGGAAGATCCTGGATGCGGTCAGAAAGGAATACTGAGATGGTACATATCGTCGGCGCCGGCTGCGGCGCTATAGACCTGATCACGCTGCGCGGGAAGCGGCTGATCGAGAACGCAGACGTGATCATTTACGCGGGCTCCCTTGTGAATCCGGAGCTGCTTTCCTACGCAAAGGCGGGCTGCGCGGTCTATGACAGTGCGAAGATGACGCTGGAGGAGATCGTTTCCACCGTGCAGGCGGCGGAAGAGAAAGGCCTCACGACCGTGCGGCTCCATACCGGAGATCCCGCGCTCTACGGGGCGATCGGGGAGCAGATTTGTGCGTTTGACCGGCTCGGCATCGCCTATGATATCACGCCCGGCGTCAGCGCCTTTTCCGGCGCCGCCGCCGCATTGAAGGCGGAATATACGCTGCCGGACGTTTCACAGACGGTGATCATTACCCGTGCGGCGGGAAAAACGCCGGTCCCGGAAGGCGAAGAACTGAGGAAACTGGCATCCCACGGGGCAACGATGGTCCTGTTCTTAAGCACCGGCCTGCTTGACAAAGTCACGGCGGAGCTGACCGCCGGCGGTTATGCGCCGGAAACACCGGCTGCGATCGTCTACAAGGCGTCCTGGCCGGACGAGAAGATCTGCCGCTGCAAACTGAAGGACCTCCGGAAGACGGCGGAGGAGAACAATATCCGGAAGACCGCGCTCATCCTGGTGGGACCTTTCCTGGAGAGCGAATTTTCGCGTTCCCATCTGTATGATCCGGCCTTCTCGACGGAATTCCGTGAGGCGGAAAAATGAAGACAGCGCTTTTCTGTTTTTCCGGAAACGGTGCCAGGCTTGCGGAGAAGCTCCGGGAGCAGCTTCAGCTGCCGCCGGAAAACGTCCATACGGTCCCGAAATATGCCGGGAAGTACGGCTTCCGGGCACATGAGCGTCTTTCCGACGCCATGGGCACGCTGTTCGCGGAAAACGAAGCGCTGATCTTCATCAGCGCGGCCGGGATCGCGGTACGCCTGATCGCGCCTTACGTCAGGAGCAAGGCGGAGGATCCCGCGGTGCTCGTGATCGACGACCAGGGCCGCTTTGTGATCCCGGTCCTTTCCGGACACCTCGGCGGCGCGAATGCACTTGCGGAAAAGATCGCACCGCTGATCGGTGCGCTCCCGGTCGTCACGACGGCGACCGACGGCGCCGGCCGTTTTTCCTGCGACGCCTGGGCAGCGCAGCATCACTGCGCGCTTTCTTCGCTGAAGACGGCGAAGAAGGTCTCCGCGGCGATCCTCGGCGGCGACGTCCCGGTCTTTTCGGAAACGCCCCTTCCGGCTGTGCTGCCGAAGGGCCTCGTACGCGGGGAAGCAGGCCCGCTCGGGATCTATATCGGCATCCGGGAGCAGCAGCCTTTCGACGAAACGCTCCGGCTGATCCCGCGGATCCTGACGCTCGGCATCGGCTGCCGGCGCGGGACAGGGAAGGATGTGATCCTCAGCGCGGTCCGCACGGTCTTAGGCGCGAATGGGATCGACATCCGCTCGGTCGCCGCCGTCGCATCGATCGACGTCAAAAAGGACGAAGCGGGACTCCTTCAGGCGGCGGAAGCGCTGAACGCGGAACTGTTCTTCTTCAGCGCGGACGAACTGAACGCCGTCCCGGGAGACTTTGAAGAGTCGGCTTTTGTACGGAAGACCGTCGGGACCGGGAACGTCTGTGAACGCGCCGCCGTCCTTGCGGGCGGAACACGGATCATAAATAAGACGGCCGTGGACGGGGTGACCGTTGCGGCGGCCGTAAAAGAGATGAGGATCGAATTTTGAAAAAGCTGTCTGTCGTCGGCATCGGTGCCGGAAACTATGAAGGGATGACCATCGGCGCGGTAAACGCGCTGAATGAGGCGGAGCTGATCGTCGGCTATACGGTCTACTGTGACCTCATCCGGCCGCATTTTCCGGAGAAGCGTTTTCTTTCCACGCCGATGATGCGGGAGATCGAACGCTGCCGGATCGCGCTTAAGCACGCGGCGGACGGGGAGCTCACCGCGATGATCTGTTCCGGGGATGCGGGGATCTACGGTATGGCTTCCCCGATCCTCTCGCTCGCGGAGGAATACGGCGTGACGGTGGAGATCGTGGCCGGCGTGACCGCGGCTTCTTCCGGCGCCGCGCTTCTCGGCTCACCGCTCACCAGTGATTTTGCGGTGATCAGCCTTTCCGACCTCCTGACGCCGCATGAGACCATCGAAAAACGTCTCACGCACGCGGCGATGGCGGACCTCTGCATCGTGCTGTATAACCCGTCGAGCAGAAAGCGGGCGGATTACCTGATGCGGGCGGCAGAGCTCGTGATGAAATACCGTTCGCCGGACACCGTCTGCGGAGTCGCGAAGAATATCGGCCGCGAAGGCGAGACTGCCGAGGTCATGACGCTCCGTGATCTTAAGTACTATCCGGCGGATATGTTTACGACCGTCTTTATCGGGAATTCGGCGACGAAGAACGTCGGCGGGAAAATGGTAACGCTGAGAGGATATGAACATGGCTGACAGGATCTGTATCTTTGCCGGGACGACCGAAGGCAGAAAGCTCGCGGCGCTGCTCGGCGCCGCGGCGGAAGTGACCGTCTGTGTCGCGACGGAATACGGCGAAGTCGTACTGAACGGCATTCCGGATATCACAGTGCATACGGGGCGGATGGACGAAGCGGAGATGACGGCTTTCTTCCGGGAACAGCATTTTGACCGGATCCTGGACGCCACCCATCCGTATGCGACGGCCGTGACGGCGAACATCCGGGCGGCAGCGGCTGCCGCAGGCGTGCCCCTGATGCGCATCCGGCGGGAAACAGCGCTTGACGGCGGGAACGCGGTCTATGTTTCTTCCGCCGAAGAAGCCCGGGATTACCTGAAAACGCGGGAGGGCAGCATCCTGATCACGACCGGTGCCAAGGAGCTTTCTTCCTATACCGGGCTCGATATGCAGCGGGTATGGGCGCGGGTCCTGCCGCTTCCGTCTTCGCTGGAAGCCTGTGAGAAGGCCGGGATCCCCGTGGCGCATATCATCGCCGCGCAGGGGCCCTTTACGGAAGAAGTGGACCTTGCCGAGCTCCGGATGATCGGTGCGTCGTATCTGGTCACCAAAGCTTCCGGGAAGGCCGGCGGTTTTGAAGAAAAGATCCGGGCCGCGGCGCTGTCCGGCGCTGTTCCCGTGGTCATCGGGGAGAAAACGGAAGAAGAAGGCCTGACCCTGGACGAAGCCGTCCGGGAACTGGCAGAGCGTTATCCGCTCGCCGGAAGGAAGATCCTGCTCATCGGGATCGGCCCGGGGGACCCGGGACTCCGGACCAATGAAGCCATCAAAGCGCTGGAAGACTGCGACGCGGTGATCGGCGCGCGTTCGGTCGCGGAGACGTTGGAAATTAATAAGCCCTGCTATTTTGAATACCTTCCGGAAAAAGTCAGAGCCGTGCTCGACGCGCATCCGTCCATCCGGAAAGCGGCGGTCGTCCTGCGGGGCGATACGGGCTTCTATAGCGGCGCGAAAAAACTGCTGGAGGCTTTTGAAGGCGAGCAGGTCCGCGTCCTGCCGGGGATCTCCTGCGCAGCGCTGTTTGCCGCGCGGCTGAATACCGGCTGGGAAGACGCGGCTTTCGTCAGCGTGCACGGCAGGGAAGGCAAGGTCGTCCATGCCGTTTCCGGGCACCGGAAGACGTTCATCCTGACCGGCGGGGAGAATACGCCGGACACCGTCCTGAAGCGGCTCCTCGAATACGGCTTCGGGGATCTTAAGTGCGCGGTCGGCGAACGGCTCTCCTATCCGGAGGAGATGATCACGGAAGGAACCGTGGAAGTCCTTTCGGAAGGCCGCTACGACGCGCTGTCGCTCCTCTATATCGAAAATCCGGAAGCCGGCAGGAGCGCCCGTTTCGGCATCCCGGACGAAGAATTCATCCGCGGCAGCGTACCGATGACCAGATCCGAAGTCCGGGCGGTGTCGCTTTCACGCCTCGCACTCGGGACGGCGCCCGTCGTCTATGACGTCGGCGCGGGGACAGGCTCGGTCTCGGTCGAATGCGCGCTGAACGCGCCGGACGGGCAGGTCTACGCGATCGAAAGGGAAGCGGAAGCTTTGGAACTGATCCGGGCGAATCAGAAGAAATTCCGCGCGGAGAATATCACGGTCGTGGAAGGGGCGGCGCCGGAAGCGCTGGATATGCTGCCCGTGCCCACTCACGCCTTTATCGGCGGGAGCGGCGGACGGCTGAAAGAGATCCTGGAGCTCCTGCTCCGGAAAAACCCGGACGTCCGTATCGTCCTGAATACGGTGACGCTGGAGTCCCAGACGGAGGCTTATGAACTCATCAAGGCGTACGGCTTTACGTACTTCGACGCGGTCACGGTGAATATCGCGCGTTCGAAAAAGCTCGGCCGCTATCATATGATGTCGGCGGAGAATCCGGTAACGGTCTTTGTGATGCAGGGAGGCAGGTCAGATGATTAAATGGCTGCTGCTCCATACAGCGGCGGTCGCCGTCGGTTTCCTGATCGATTTTATCGTCGGCGACCCGCACAGGATCCCGCATCCCGTCGTCGGCATCGGCAAATGGATCTCCTTCTTTGACCGGAAGCTGCGGTGCGGGAACGGGGACCGGCGCGACCTGGGCCGCGGGGTCCTGACCGTCGTCCTGGTCCTTCTGGTCTCGACACTTATTCCGGCCGCAGTGCTTTTCGGCCTGTGGATGCTCCATCCGCTGGCTTGCTTTGCCGCAGACTGCATCATCTGCTGGCAGCTGCTCGCTGCCCGTCAGCTGATGCGGGAAAGCGGATATGTACAGAAAGAACTGGAGAAGGGCGACGTGGAAGCCGCGCGGACGAAGGTCTCCTATATCGTCGGCCGCGATACGGACGTCCTTGACCGGGATGGCATCTGCCGCGCCGCGGTCGAGACCGTTGCGGAGAACTGCTCCGACGGGGTCATCGCTCCGCTGATCTTCATGGGGCTCTTCGGGCCGGTCGGCGCCTTCTTCTACAAGGCCGTCAACACGATGGACTCGATGATCGGCTACAAAAACGACAAGTACCTGTATTTCGGGCGGGCGGCCGCGAAGACCGATGACGTCCTGAACTTTATTCCGGCCAGGCTCAGCGCGCTCCTGATGATCGCCGTGTGCCCGCTGCTTAAGCTGGATACGAAAAACGCGTGGAAGATCTTCCGCCGCGACCGTTATAAGCACGCGAGCCCGAATTCCGCGCAGACGGAATCTGTGACGGCCGGCGCGCTCGATATCCGGCTCGCGGGAGACGCGTATTACGGCGGCGTCCTGCATAAAAAGGAGTATATCGGCGATTCCATCCGCGGGATCGAGGCCGCCGATATCCGCCGCGCGGGGCTTCTCATGTACACGGCGTCGTTCGTGATGCTGCTCCTGATACTTCTTATCCGGACCGGGGTGATCCTCTTATGCTGTTAGACCGTCAGAATCCACACGGCGGCGATATCTACACCCACCGCGGCGTGCTGGACTTTTCATCCAATATCAATCCCTTCGGGACGCCGGAGGCGGTGCGGCAGGCAGTTTCGGAAGCCGCGGCGCATCTTTCTGCCTATCCGGACCCCTACTGCAGGGAACTTGTCGGCGCGCTTTCTGCTTATGAAGAACTGCCGGCAGAGATGATCCTGTGCGGAAACGGGGCCGCGGAGCTCATCTATTCCTTTGCCTACGCGCTCCCGAAGAAAGAAAAGGCGCTGATCGTCTCGCCGACCTTCAGCGAATACGCGTCGGCACTTGCGGCCGCCGGCATCGCTTATGAGCATTTTATGCTGCGGGAGGAGAACGGCTTCCGGCCGGAGATCGCGCCTGAGGACACTTTAGGGTACAGCGCGGTCTTTCTCTGTTCGCCGAACAATCCCACAGGGATCACGGTGCCGCGTGAGCAGCTCGTCCGGCTTCTTGAGACCGGGACCCGGGTCTTTGCCGACCTGTGTTTCCTGGAATTTACAGAAGCGCCGGAGCGCTATGAGCTTAAGGAACTTGTGAAAGCCTTCCCGAATCTCACGGTGCTGAAAGCATTCACCAAGAGCTTCGCCGTCCCGGGCCTACGGCTCGGCTACGTCCTGTGTTCCGATCCGGACTTCCTCCGGACGATGTCGGAAAAAACACAGTGCTGGAACGTATCGCTCCCGGCTGAAAAAGCTGGCGTTGCTGCGCTTTCCTGCATGGACTTCCTTACGGCTTCCGTGCGTTTCATCAGCGGGGAACGTGCCCGCGTGTCCGCAGCGCTTTCGGCGCTCGGCGTCCGGGTCTTTCCCGGCGAAGCGAACTACCTTCTTTTGTACAGTGAGGCGCCGCTCTATGAAAAGCTGCTGGACCGGGGGATCCTGGTCCGGGACTGCCGGAATTACCCGGGACTCAGGCCGGGCTATTACCGGATCGCGATCCGCACGGCGGAAGAAAATGACCGGCTCATTGCAGCCATGAAAGAGGTCCTCCATTGAAAAAAGCTAGACCCATCATGATCCAGGGAACGATGTCGAACGCCGGCAAGAGCCTGCTTTCCGCCGCGCTCTGCCGCATCTTCCGCCAGGACGGCTACAAGGTCGCCCCGTTCAAATCCCAGAACATGGCCCTCAATTCGTTCATTACCGACGAAGGCCTGGAAATGGGGCGGGCGCAGGTCGTACAGGCGGAAGCCGCCGGCATCCGGCCGTCGGTCCTGATGAACCCGATCCTCTTAAAACCGACGACAGACGTCGGCTCGCAGGTCATCGTCAACGGCGAAGTCCGCGGCAACATGCGCGCGGTGGACTATTTCAAATACAAAAAACAGCTGGTCCCGGACATCATGCATGCTTACGAGACGCTGGCCGGACAGTACGATATCATCGTGATCGAAGGCGCGGGCAGTCCCGCGGAGATCAACCTGAAGAGTGAAGACATCGTCAATATGGGGATGGCTAAGATGGCCGCCTCCCCGGTGCTGCTCGTCGGCGATATCGACCTCGGCGGCGTCTTCGCCCAGCTTTACGGGACGCTCGCGCTGCTCACCCCCGACGAACGGAAGATGGTCAAGGCGACCGTCATCAACAAGTTCCGCGGGGACGTTTCGATCCTGGAGCCGGGCCTTCAGATGCTGTACGACCTGGTGAAAGTGCCCTGCGCCGGCGTGGTGCCCTACGTCACGGTGGACATCGACGACGAGGACAGCTTAAGTTCCCGCCTGACCGCCGGCGAGCGCAAGGAGATCGACATCGCCGTGGTCTCCCTGCCGCGGATCTCCAATTTTACCGATTATTCCCCGTTCTCCCGTTTTTCCGGCGTATCGCTGCGCTACGTGCGGAACCTGTTTGAGCTCGGGACACCGGACATGATCATCATCCCGGGCACCAAGTCTACCATTTCAGACCTCAAATGGATGCGCCAGAACGGCCTGGAGGCAGAGATCCTGAAGAAGGTCTCCCGCGGGACGCCGGTGTTCGGGATCTGCGGCGGCCTGCAGATGCTGGGGACGAAGATCGCCGATCCGTTCGGATCAGAAGGCGGCGGGGAGATCGCCGGCATGGGGCTGCTGGACGTCGAGACCGTCTTCGGAAAGGAAAAGACCCGTGCGCAGACCGAAGGCTGCTTCAGCGGGATCGGCGGCATGTTCGCCGGCATGAACGGCCTATATTACCGCGGGTACGAGATCCACATGGGGCAGAGCGGGAATACCGGCGCCGTGCTCCGGAAGGGCAATGTATACGGCAGCTATATCCACGGGCTGTTTGACGAAGACGGCATCGCGGAAGCAGTCGTCGGCGCCCTTTACGCGGCACGCGGCCTCACTTTCGACGAACATGCGGTCTTTGACGTGCACGCCTACCGGGAGAGCCAGTACGACAGACTGGCGGACACGGTGCGCGGCGCGCTCGATATGAAACTCATCTATGAGATCCTGGAGGGCGGGATATGATCCATCTGTATCACGGTTACGGAAAAGGAAAGACGACGGCGGCCTGCGGCCTTGCGGTCCGTGCGGCCGGCAGCGGGATGCGCGTCCTGTTCGTCCAGTTCTTTAAGGACGGCAGCTCTTCGGAGATCTCCGTCTTATCACAGCTTCCCGGCGT
>CADBQM010000321.1 GCA_902796795.1 uncultured Eubacteriales bacterium | reverse complement strand
GGTAACCAACGAAACAACGGAACAGTCTGTCGGGCCTGCCCGGTCAGAAACAGGGAAGGATGCAGAAGCATCAATACGCTGGCGGTCGTCGGCGGCGTGGACGGCGGCCGCCCTGTGTGTGAAATACGGTACAGAAACAAGGACGCTCCCTTATGAACTTCTGAGGGCGCAGCTGATCAAGGACCATGTATTTCTGGAACACTGAAAAGTGCTGAAAAAAAGGATTTTTTTCAAAGGAGGGGGAGAGTGTGATTCCCGTACCAGGAATTTTCAAAAAGACGCGCAGCGTGAAAAGGATCGGCGCCTACATGGACGAGACCTTCAACGAGGTCCTGCATACCACGCTGAATCCGAACGGACCTGGCGTGATCCGGCTCCATCTGATCCCGCCCAAAAAAGAAGAGAGCGCCCTGAACCCGAGCGTCGTGATCGTCAACGGGACCGATATCGTTCCGGTCAATTTCGCCTGGGCGGTCATGCTCGCGGAGATGATCCGCGAGACCAACCGCTATGACGGAAAGGAGCTCGGGGAAGCAGCGCTTTCCGCGATCCTGGAAGCGGCGGCGGAGAATGTGAAGAAGATCATCCCGTTCTTCTCCAGGAAGCGCATCCGCCGCGATATCCGCACGATCTTCGAGACGATGCGGCAGATCGCCTACCGGGAGACGGTGACGACGGACGTACATTATATGAACATCGGCGAGTACGCGGAGTATATGAACGCGCCGCACCGCATGGACCTCATGGTCAGCGCGATGACGAAGGACGGCAAGTGGCACTGCAACCAGAAATGTGTGCACTGCTATGCGGCCGGCCAGGTCCACGCGGACGAAGCTGAGCTCTCCACGGAAGACTGGAAAAAGATCCTGGACAAGCTGAGAAGTATCGGCGTTCCGCAGGTGACCTTCACCGGCGGCGAGCCGACCATGCGCGACGACCTGGCGGAACTGGTCTCTTATGCGCGCTGGTTCGTTTCCCGGCTGAACACGAACGGCATTCGGCTTACGAAGGAGTACTGTGAATCGCTCCGGAAGGCGGAGCTCGACAACGTGCAGATCACGTTCTACTCCGCAGATCCGGAAGTCCACAACCGGCTCGTCGGCGCGCCGCAGTACGAAAATACCGTGCGCGGCATCGAAAACGCGCTGGAAGCCGGGCTTTCGATCAGCATCAATACGCCGCTCTGCACCTTGAACCGGGACTACCGGAAGACCCTGGAATTCCTGCATGAAAAGGGCGTGATCTACGTGACCTGTTCCGGGCTCATCACGACCGGAAACGCGGCAGAGGAAGCGTCCGAGCGCCTGCAGCTGAAAGGCGAAGAGCTGGAGCAGATCCTCCGGGAAGCGGTCGCCTACTGCCACGAGAACGGCATGGAGATCGCCTTCACTTCGCCCGGCTGGATCCCGCAGGCAGTGTTTGACGAACTGAATATCCCGTCGCCCTCCTGCGGCGCCTGCCTGTCGAATATGGCGATCACCCCCGCCGGCAACGTCGTCCCGTGCCAGAGCTGGCTGTCGGATAAGCCGCTCGGCAATCTGCTCGAAGATGACTGGGCGTCGATCTGGGACGGCATGCCCTGTACGGAGCGCCGGAACTACTCGGCGGACCTGACCGGGGAATGCCCCTTAAGGAGGACCTGCTGATGAACAAGAAAGTCAAATGCCTGCTTTTTGCGGCGATCCTGCTTGTAACCATGTTCTTCCTGCCGGCCCGCGCGCTGGCGGTCACGACCGACGAGATCCTGAAGTTCACGATCACCGTGGACGTGAACGAGGATGCCTCGCTGAACATGGACTATTATATCGAATGGAAGGTCCTGGACGATCAGGAATACGGTCCGCTGGACTGGATGGACATCGGCGTGCCGAATGCACATCACACAAACCTGAAGGCGGTCAGTGATACGATCAGCCGCATCGAAGACAACGGCGACGGTCTTGCGATCTACCTGGACAAGAAGTATTACGCGGGCGAAGTCGTTGCCGTGGAATTCACGATGACCCAGGACTACATGTACCAGATCGACCGCTACGTGGAAGGGGAGACGGTCTACAGCTTTACCCCGGCATGGTTCGAAGGCATGGACATCGATGAACTTACGATCCGCTGGAACGAAGAAAACGCCGGCGCCTGGCAGCCGGACTGCCTGAAGGACGGCGGCTACCTGGTCTTTACGTCCAAAGTGCCTGCGGGCGACCGTTATTCGATCACCGTGGCTTATCCGAACGACGCCTTCGGCTTTTCGCCCGACCGGCAGATCGGCGGCGGTGACGTGGACCCTGACCCGGTCGTGGATCCCACGAATCACGGCGGCAGTCCTTCGATCGGCGAGCAGATCACTGAGATCATCGGCGGGCTGCTCGGCCTGGGCTTCTTCTTTGCGCCGATCGTCCTGCTGATCCTCTTCATCCGCTGGATCTCGCGGCGGGGCACCGGCTTCGGCTCCTCGTCGGAGACCGAAAAGAAGATCACGCGGACGAAGATCGAGTATTACGCGAACTGCCCGGGCTGCGGCGCGGTCCGTGAAGAGGGAAAGGACAGCTGTCCTTACTGCGGCCGGAGCATGATCAAGAGCAAGGAGGTCGTCCAGGAGAACCAGATCGAGAAGCCGGAAAACTACGTGCGGAACGGCACCTACCGTTACGGAAGCGCGCCGAACACCTACATTCACGTGAATGTGGTCAATATCCCGACGCGGCACAGCTCGGGCGGATCCTCGCATTCCGGCGGGTCTTCGCACCGTTCGTCCTGCGCGTCGTCCTGTGCTTCCTCCTGCGCCTGCGCTTCTTCCTGCGCCTGCGCCTGTGCCTGCGCGTCGAGCGGACGGGCCGGCTGCTCTGTCAAGGACCTGTTTAAGGACAGTATCCACAACGGCCGTGTGCGTATCCGCGCATATAAAGGATGAGAAATGAGACACATTGAAGACGGAAACCAATGGGACTGCATCATCGCCGGTTCCGGTCCAGCAGGGATCGGCGCCGCGGTCGCGGCTTCGCGGCTCGGTGCGAAGGTCCTTCTCCTGGAAGCGGCCGGGCAGCCGGGCGGTACGATCGCGGCTGTGCCGTTCATGCCGGTCAACCGCCTGCGCCTGAACGGGGAACCGCGTTCGGAAGTGCATGAAGCCTTCGTTCAGAGCCTGCTTTCCTTTGGCAGTGAAGCCTGCTATCCCGGGCCGGAAGACGCCATCAA
Source organism: uncultured Eubacteriales bacterium (assembly GCA_902796795.1). Lineage (GTDB taxonomy): Bacteria > Bacillota > Clostridia > Lachnospirales > Lachnospiraceae > UBA1267. The sequence continues at coordinate 480 of CADBQM010000321.1, read as the reverse complement.
CGGGGACGGCTTCTGCCCGCAGCCGGAATTCGCGGAGCTCGCGATCTACCGGCTGACGGAACAGGAAGGGATCACCCTCCGCCTGTTTTCGCCGGTCGTGGACGCGGTGACGAAGGACCGGAAGATCAAAGAGATCATCGTCCGGGAAAAGCGGGGCATGGTGCATTATCATGCAAAAATGTATATCGACGCTTCGGGGGACGGCGACCTTGCGGCGGCGGCCGGCTGCGCTTACTGGGAAGGCAAAACGGATGAAAATGCGGATCCGTCGATCGCCATGGAGGCGGATTTCATGCTGCGGACGCAGGACGTCAGCGCTGAGGCGATCCATATGCCGATCACACTCGGCTTTTCGCTGACCGGCATCGAAACGGAGCCGTTCTTCGCGTGGATGAATAAAAACGTCCCGGCTTTTAAGGAGATCCTGAGAAAAGAGGACGAAAAAGGCCGTCACGTCGCGGCCTGGTACGCGTTCAACCG
>CADBQM010000320.1 GCA_902796795.1 uncultured Eubacteriales bacterium | reverse complement strand
GAGGGGATCATCGAAGCCCTGCAGGCGGCGGTGAACGGGACGGCGCCTGAAAAGACAGAGAACGGGGAAGCATGAATCCGGAAAAACTTCTCAAACAGGGAATCCTGATCCATCCGGAGGAACTTACGGAAGGGATGCTTGCGCTTCTCAAAGGCAGCGGGCTGAATACGCTCGGCCTGCATCCCGTTGGCGGGAAAAACGCGGCTGAGAGCCTTAAAAGGCTGCTGGATCTTCAGGAAGATCCGGCGTTCCGGGAGAAGCTCACTCGCGTCCGTTCCTTCGGCATGCAGGTCGAATATGAGATGCACGCGCTGCGCTTCCTGGTCCCCGCGTCCCTGTTTTCCGCACATCCGGACTGGTTCCGGGAAGACGAAAACGGCAGGAGGACGCCGGATCATAATATCTGCGCTTCAAACGCGGAGGCGCTTCACTTCCTTCAGGAGCGCGCGGCGCTGCTGGCGAAGAAGCTGCCTTCCGACAGCGGCCGCTATTATTTCTGGGTGGATGACGTCCCGCACGGCGCCTGCCACTGCGAAAAATGCCGCGGTCTTACGCCTTCCGACCAGGCGCTGATCCTGTATCATGCGATCCTGCACGGAGTACGGCAGGCAGACCCGCGGGCGAAGCTCTGTTATCTCGCCTATCAGGAGACGATGGCACCGCCGGAGAACGTCCGGCCGGAGGAAGGCATCTTCCTCGAGTTTGCGCCGATGTTCCGGGACACGCTGACGCCGCTTCACGACCCGGCTTCCGAAACGAACCGCCGCTTCCTTGAAAAGATCCCGCCGCTGCTCGGCTGCTTCGGACGGGAAGACGCCGCGGTCCTGGAATACTGGATGGACAATTCGCTTTTTTCCGGCTGGAAAAAACCGCCGAAGGAGCTTACAATCAATGAAGAGACGATCCGGGAGGATATCGCCTTTTACCGGCGCGCCGGCTTTTCTCATATCGGAAGCTTCGGCTGTTACCTTTCGGACGATTATCAGAAACTTTACGGGCAGCCGCCCGTGATCACGTACGGCAAATGTTTTACAAAAACAGAATGAAAGGAGAAAATGCATGATTCCCAGTCCCTTATACCAGGATCCGATCTACGGCGCACCCACCGATCCGGTGATCGTCTGGAACCGTGAAGAAAAACAGTGGTGGATCCTCTACACCCAGCGCCGCAGGACCTTCAGCCCGATCGGGGCTTCGGACGTCCACGGCAGCGACATCGGCGTCGCGAGTTCCGTGGACGGCAGGAAATGGCTGTACCGCGGTACGCTGCCGAACCTGGCGATCGAGCCCGGTCACAACACCTTCTGGGCGCCGGAGATCTTCTTTGCCCAGGGCAAATATCACATGTATGTTTCCTATATCACGGGCATTGCCGTGGACTGGGAATATCCGCGCCACATCCTGCACTACACCGCGGACAATATGTGGGAGTGGAAGTTCGAAGGCGCGCTCCCGCTTTCTTCCGAGCGCGTGATCGACGCCTGCGTATATGAAGTCGAAAAAGGCCGTTATAAGATGTGGTACAAGGACGAGAACCACGAGTCCCACAGCTACGCCGCGGAGAGCACCGACCTTTACAACTGGACCGTGGTCGGCGACGAAGTGAACTACAACCATCACGAAGGCCCGAACGTCTTCAGCTTCGGCGGAAAGAACTGGATGATCACCGACGAGTGGGACGGCCTCGGCGTCTACGAGACAAAGGATTTCTGCACCTGGGAGCGGAACGGCGTGATCCTGAAGGAGCCCGGCAGCCGTCCTGCAGACCAGATGAAGGGCCATCATGCGGACGTGCTGGTGCAGGGCGACAACGCCTACATCATTTATTTCTGCCATCCCGGCGAAGCGACGGTCGACCGTACAACGCTGCCGCCGTGGGAGCGGGGACGCGCGGTCGTGCAGGCGGCGGTCCTGAAGGTCGTCGACGGCAAGCTCATCTGCGACCGCGACGCCGACATCGATTTTAAGCTGGAGCCCGGAGAATAAATACCCGCCGTGCGCTGCTCTGCTTTTTCCGACGCACGGACCAAAATAAAAGGATAAGGAGAACAGGATGAGAGAACTGAACCTGGACAGAGGATGGTCCTTCTTTAACAAACGCGTCCATATGAGCCCGGACGCGAAGAGCGAACGCATCGTGGACCTTCCGCACGATTACATGATCGAGACGGAAAGCTTCCCGGAGTGCGTGACCGGCGCGGCAGGCGGCTTCTATACGGCCGGCGTCGCATATTATGAAAAGAAGTTTACGGTCCCGGCGGAATGGAAGGACGAAGAGATCTTCCTGCGTTTTGACGGGATCATGATGAACGCGACCGTGGAAGTCAACGGCGCCAAGGCGGCGCTGCAGCACGGCGGCTATTTCCCCTTCGACGTGGATATCACGAAGCTGGTCTACTTCGGGGAAGAGAACCGGGTCTTCATCACGGTCAATCCGAGCATGCAGCCGAACTCCCGCTGGTATTCCGGCGCAGGCATCTTCCGCAGCGTCTCGCTCGTGCATACGCCGGCCCTGCACCTCGTGAAGGACGGCATCTACGGGATCACGGAGAAGATCGCTTACGGTGCGGATGGACAGGCGGAGACCGCTTTCCTGAAACTGCAGGCGGAAGTAAAGAACGAGACGCGGGACGATAAGATCGCGGAGCTTGTCTTCGAGCTCCTGAAAGACGGTTCCGAAGAAGTGCTCGTTTCACGGACGATGCGGATCGAAGTGAACGCGTTCAGCACGGAATGCGGCTTCCTCCGGATGACGGTGGACGAACCCGCGCTCTGGAGCGCAGAGACGCCGACGCTTTACAACATCCGGGTCCGGGTCCGCGACTGCGGCGTTTTCCGCGCGCATTTTGAGGAAGCAGAGACGGTCACCGAGGACGCGGACTGCGTGCTGTTCGGTATCCGGACGGTCAGCGCGGATCCGAGGAACGGCCTGCAGGTCAACGGGAAGACCGTGAAGCTCGCGGGCGGCTGTATCCATCACGACAACGGCGTGATCGGCGCCGTCTCCCTCTACGACGCGGAATACCGGAAGCTTTCGCTCCTTAAGAAGAACGGCTTCAACGCGGTCCGCACCACGCACAACCCGCCTTCCGCGGCGCTCGTGGAAGCCTGCGACCGCCTGGGCGTCTACATCTTTGACGAAGCTTTCGATGCCTGGAGCATCGGAAAGCAGCCCGGCGACTACAACCAGGTCTTCGATACCGACTGGCAGAAGGACGTGACCGCGTTCGTGAAGCGCGACCGCAGCCATCCCGCGGTGATCATCTGGTCGACCGGCAACGAGATCACGGAGCGCGGCGGCCTCGGCAACGGCTACGTGCTGCAGAAGCGGATCGCCGACCTGTTCCGCAGCCTGGACGCAAGCCGTCCGGTCGCGGCCGGCATCTGCTCCTTTTGGAGCGGCCTGGACGATCATCTGATGCAGGAGATGCGCAAGCGCATGTCCGGCAATATGATGCAGAACGCCGACGCCGGGAAGGAAGACCTAAGTTTTGAGGAACTGACGGAAGCCTTCACGAACGGCCTGGACATCGTCGGCTACAACTACATGGAGGACCACTACGACCGGGCGCATCGCCTGCATCCGGACTGGGTCATCCTGGGTTCCGAAAACTTCCCGGTCGAGATCGGCAAGCGCTGGCCGATGGTGCTGGAAACGCCTTACGTGATCGGCGACTTCACCTGGACGGCCTGGGACTATATCGGCGAAGCGGGCATCGGCAAAGCCATGTTCTTTGAGCCGGACGATCCGCTCCTTCAGGATCCGATGAAGCTCATGGGCGCGAGCCACAATTCCAGATATCCCTGGCGGACGGCAAACGACGCGGACTTCGATATCTGCGGCAACATCCTGGCACAGGGCGACTACCGCAGGATCGTCTACGGCTGCAGCGATACGGCACTGTACAGCTACGATCCCGCGCTCTACGGCAAGAAACAGGTCATCACGCGCTGGGGATTCCCGGGCGTACAGGCGTGCTGGAACTACGAAGGAAAAGAAGGCCAGCCGGTGCGGCTCGTGGTCTACAGCCGCGGCGAGGAAGTCGAACTCATCCAGAACGGCAGGAGCCTGGGCCGTGTGAAGCAGGACGAAAAGCGGGACGAAGACCTGCCCCTGTCCTTTGCTTTTGACGCGGTCTATGAACCGGGTGAGATCACCGCGGTCTCTTATGTGAACGGGGAAGAGATCTCCCGCGCGTCCCTGAAGACGGCAGGAAAGCCCGTGAAGATCGCGCTGTATCCTGAAAAGGAATGCGTGAAGGCCGACGGCCATGCGCTCGCCTATGTGCGCGTGGAAGTGCAGGATGAGAACGGCTTATGTGTGCCGAACGCCGCAGTGAAGCTTCAGGCGTTCTCCGAGACCGGCTCCTTCCTGGGCTTTGGTTCCGGCGATCCCTGCGCGACGGAAAACTACACCAACGGGAACTTTACCAGCTTCCGCGGACGTGCGCTGACGGTCCTCCGGGCCGGTTACGAAGCCGGGGAACTGAAGCTCCGTGTGAGCGCGGAAGGCTTCGCGGCAGCGGAAGTCACGATCGAAGCAAAGTAAAAGGGGTGACTGGGACTGCCGGTCCGGCGGGATATGTCCCTGAATAACGTACAAGAATTTCTCATGAAAAGCGGCATGATCTTTGGATCATGCCGCTTTTTCATTACAGGCCGAAGCCAGCTGTCATTACTGAAAAACAGGGGAAACCGCCAGCTTTCCTCCGATCTTTAAAAGCCGCATCAGCTCCTCGGCCGCGTTCGCCAGGGTCTCTTTTGCCCGGGGGCCGATCTCATCCGCG
>CADBQM010000319.1 GCA_902796795.1 uncultured Eubacteriales bacterium | reverse complement strand
CGACGAAGGTACTTTTTCAGAATGTATCTTTCCGGCGCGTGTGGCCGACACGAAGCCGGGAGAGGAGTGATTTCCCATGGTGAACGTTCTTCTGGTCGACGACCAGAAACTGGTCATTGACGACCTGCTGGAACACGTCCGCTGGAGCACGCTGCCGGTCGGGGAGCTGTTTACCGCCCGCAGCGCGACGGAAGCCCGGCTGTTCCTCCTGAATCATAAGATCGACCTGATGATCACGGATATCGAGATGCCGGAGGAGAGCGGCATCGACCTTGCCCGCTGGGTCCGGGAACGGGGATCCAACCTGCTGATCGCCTTTCTGACGACGCATTCGGAGTTCGACTATGCCCGCCAGGGCGTACAGCTGCAGATTATGGATTATATCATGCAGCCGGTCCGTTATGAGGAGCTGGAAGACTGTATCCGCCGTGCGGACCGGCGCCAGGAGACGCGGAACTATCTGGAAAGCCTGGACGCGCAGAAGCAGCTGACGGAACTGCATGAGAACGCGCTCTATGATTCGATCATCTCGCGCATCCTTTACGGCAGCCGTCCGGAGGCGGAGAAGCTGTTCCGGACGATCGAAGAAAAGAAAAACACGCCGGAGTCTCCGACGGAGCTGTATCTCATCTATCTTACGGTGGAACAGTGGATGTCTGTCAGGAAAAAAGTTAGCGACAGTGAATTACGTGAAGCCTTCCGGAATGCTTTTACCGAGCTGTTTGAAGAGGAAGACGTCAGCTGCGGCATCGCCGGAGCAGAAGAGGGCCGGTATTTTATTTTCCTGACGCTTCGGAAGGACAGCATCAAAAAAGTGATATACCGCCGCAGGATCGAGGAGATCGCGCATTTCTTCGAACGCCGGGAAATGCTGAACCTGATCGTCGCCGCGGACGATACGCCGGTCGGCGGCCAGATCGCCGAACCCGTGCTGAACCTGATCCGCCGCGGAAAGCAGGACCGGCAGCGTTCCTTAAGCGTCCGCTGGGAGGACAGTGCCGAAGACAGTGATTATGAGAACGGGATGATCGAAGAAGCACTCGCCTATATCCGGAAAAACATTTACCGGAAACTTTCCCGGACAGAGGTCGCAGACCACGTCCACCTGAATCCGGAGTATTTTTCCCGGCTGTTCCATAAAAGGACCGGCCTTTCCTTTAAGGAATATGTGATCCAGGAAAAAATGGAAAAGGCGGCGGAGCTGCTCATCGGCACCCACCTTTCGATCGGGGTGATCGCCTCCAAGATCGAGTTCGAGAGTGTCTCCCATTTTTCCCAGTCGTTCAAAAGCAAATACGAGCTGTCCCCGCAGGACTTCCGGAAGAAATACCAGAAGACGCCCTGAGGGAAGCCGGCTCTCATATCATCAGAAAAGTGACGTACGGAAGTATGTCACTTTTTTGATAATTTGGAACATTTTTACGAAACAAATTGCGAAACAGCCATGTTATACCTTAAACAGATAAGGCGGATGTGACCCGCCAAATGCAAATTCTAAGGAGGGAACTATGAAACTGAACCTTAAGCGTGTGCTTGCGATCGTTCTCGCGCTCGCAATGTGCTTAAGCCTTGCGGCCTGCGGCGGCAACGGCGGTTCCGAAGGCTCCAAGGGGACAGAGGGAACCAAGGAAACGGAAGCCAAGCCCGGTGAGATCACGAACATCGTGATGTGGTTACCGATCATGTTTGACACGCCCGATCCGCAGTCGATCGAGGATGAGGTCAACAAGTATTCGGAAGAGCGCTACGGCATTCATTATGATCTGGAGTTCGTTCCTCTCGGCGATTACACCCAGAAGAGAAACATGGCGCTGACCGGCGATGAGCTCGACGTATTCTGGGGCGGCGGCTATTCCATGATCAAGAACGGCCAGCTCTATGATATTACCGAGCTTTATGAGCCGTACAAGGCGCAGCTGGAGAATGAGGAGCATTCCGAATTCCTGCCGCGCTTCCAGGCAAACAACTATTTCAACGGCCGTCTGTACACGATCAACTACCTGGTCGACCGCAACCATCACCTTTCCTTCAATATGGACCAGGAAGTTGCGGACAAGTACGGCATCCAGAACATGCAGGAGATCTCCCTTGCAGAACTGGAAGAGCTGTTCCCGAAGATGCATGAGGATTTCCCGGACCGCGACGTGATCGGACCGACCGGCACCACCTACATCCTCGGCAACATGTTCTGGACCTGGGATCCGGTACAGGATGCTATCGGCGTTCTTCCGAACAAAGGCCAGGACGACGAGCTGGTCCTCGAGAGCATCTTTGACAATGAGGACTACATCAACTTCGTGACCAAGTGCGAAGAGTGGTACAACAAGGGCTATATCAACCCCGACATCCTCTCGAACACCAACCAGTGGGCAGTGCTCCTGACCAACCATCAGATCTGCGGCTGCTTCGATACCTTCGGTGTCAACAACGTCGCCGGTTCCATCCGTACCCGCGTGAAAGAAGTCGGCAACTGGTGCCAGTCTCTCGGCGGTGGCGGATACTCCATCAACGCGAACTCCAAGCATCCGGAAAAGGCTTTCGAAGCCCTGATGCTCTGCTACACCGATAAGGATATCGCGACCGTCATCAACTCCGGCGTGGAAGGCAAGAACTACACCAAGAACGCGGACGGCACCATCTCTTATCCGGGCGGATCGGCAGCGACCTCCGGCTACGGCGGACCGACCCTGTACTGGGCACTGCCGGGTTCCGAGACCGCGAACCTTCCGCTGGACATCAACGGACCGACCTACTTTAAGGACCTGAACGACTTCTGTCTTGCAGCGACTATGTCCAAGGGCTACGGCTTCATCTTTGATCCGACGCCTGTCATGGATGAGTGGACTGCATGCACCAACGTCCTCAACAAGTACTACTATGCTATGGCTTCCGGCGCTGTTCCGGTCAAAGAGACCCTCGAAACCGCACGTGCCGAGATGAAGGCTGCAGGCGAGGACAAGGTCATTGCCGAAAAGCAGAAACAGCTTGACGAGTGGCTGAAGAACAAGAAATAATCAATGATTTGCCGCATGGCACGCTGCTCCCGCATTCTGTGCGGGAGCAGCGGTTTTAAAAATGCGGATCTTGGAGGACAGGATGCAGAAGCGGAAGAATAAGAATAAGGCAGCACATCGGATCATGACGCTGGAGCTCTATCTCATGATGATCCCGGGGCTGCTTTATCTGATCATCAATAACTATATTCCGATGGGCGGCCTGGTGATCGCGTTTAAACAGTTCAATTACCAGCAGGGGATCTTTGGAAGTGCATGGAAGGATCCGCTGATCGGCAACTTTACCTACCTGTTTAAAACGCAGGACGCAGTCAATATCATCCGGAATACGCTGGCTTACAATATTACATTTATCGTCCTCGGGCAGATCCTGGCGATCACGATCGCCATCATGCTCAATTTCATGCGGGGGACAAAGAACAAAAAGATCTACCAGACGGTGATCCTGATCCCGTACCTGATCTCCATGATCGTCGTCGCCTATATCGTATTCGGATTCCTTTCCACGGAGACCGGTCTTGTCAACAAGATGATCGTGGCCGCGGGCGGGAAAAAGATCAATTTCTACTCAACGAAAACATACTGGCCGCTGATCTTTATCGTGATACACCTGTGGAAGGGCTTCGGCTATTCCAGTATCATCTACTATGCGACCGTTATCGGCATCGATTCCGCGCTCTATGAGGCGGCGGCGATCGATGGCGCGAACGTACCGCAGCAGATCTGGCACGTCACACTGCCCGGCCTGAAAAATACGATCATCACCCTGGTGCTGATGTCCCTCGGCGGGATCATGTACTCCGACTTCGGTCTGTTCTATCAGGTGCCCATGCGCTCCACGATCATCTCCGACGTGACGGACACGATCGACGTCTTCGTCTTCCGTGCCCTGACGTCCATGAACGACGTCGGACGTTCCTCCGCCGCCGGCTTCATCCAGTCGATCGTCGGCTTCCTGCTGGTCGTTTCGGTCAACCTGATCGTCCGTAAGATCGACAAGGAAAGCGCACTGTTCTAAGAAAGGAGGGCGGAGAAATGGTCAAGAAAAACATTGTTGGTCAGGTGATCCTGAATATCATCTTTATTTTCCTGGCAGTCGCGGCGCTGGCGCCGTTCCTGCTCCTGGTATCGTCCTCCCTCACTTCCGAGGCAACGCTTGCCAAGTACGGCTACAATTTCTACCCGCGCGATTTCACGCTGGCAGCTTATGAATACATCTTCAAGAGCAGCAAGCTGATCTTCCGCGCGTACGCCATTACGATCATCGTAACGGCCGTCGGTACGACGATCAGCGTGCTCACGACGGTGCTTTTTGCTTATCCGCTTTCCCGGAAAGAGCTTCCCGGCAGAATGGTGGTCTCCTTCATCCTGTTCTTCACGATGCTCTTCAACGGCGGCCTGGTACCGTCCTATATCATGTGGACACAGATGTTCCATATCAAGAACACCTACTTTGCGCTGCTGATCCCGAGCCTGCTGATGAGCGCCTTCTACGTCATCATGATGCGTTCCTACTTCACCGCCAATATCCCGAACGAGATCATTGAGGCGGCGCGTGTGGACGGCGCGCGGGAATTCATGGTCCTGTTCCGGATCGTGCTGCCGCTTTCCAAGCCCATGATCGCGACGATCGCGCTGATGATCGGCCTCCGGTACTGGAACGACTGGACCAACAGCCTGTACTACATTACCGACGCGGATAAGTTCAGCGTGCAGGCCGTCCTGAACACCATGCTGAACAATATCAACTTCCTGGCGCAGAACCCGGACGTGATCGCGGACTCCTCGATGATGAAGGAACTGCCGTCCACGGCCGTCCGTATGGGCGTTGCGGTCGTCGGCGTCCTGCCGATCCTCGCGGCGTACCCCTTCTTCCAGAAGCACTTCGTCAAGGGTATCGTCGTCGGCGGTATCAAGGGCTGATCCCGTAAAGGAAAAAACAACAAGACACAAAAACAGCGGGTCCGAGGACCCGCTGTTTTCTTCTGTTTCCTACAGATGCAGATTATACGCTGCGTCCTTCCTCATCCGCCTCGGCGATCTCTTTTTTGAAGATCTCGGCGATCGGGCCGCGCGGTATCTCAAAGCCCTCCGGCAGGTAATTGATGCAGGAGTCGCCGACCTGCGCGCGGAGATGGCCCTTGAAGAAGCCCTTGCAGAAATCCTGGACGTCGTCCGGGTCTACAAGGTCCGGCTTGCCGTCCACGATGTGCTGTGCACAGGTGATGAAATCGTCCAGATAGGATTTCGCGACCGGACAGCCGTTGTGGTTCGGCATGATGAAGTCGTATTCCGCTTCCCGTTCTTTCAGCCGTTTGCAGTTTTTCAGGAACGCGCCGACCGACTCAAAGACGTTCAGGTTCGCCTGGCCGGCGTCGAGCTCGTCGCCGGGGAAGAGGAGCCGCCTGCCGTGGTCGATGAAGGACAGGGAGCTCTTGCAGTGAGCCGGCGTCGCGAGGACTTCCACGTCGCGGCCTCCGAGATGGAAGACGTAGCCGTCGTCGACCGGGATCTTCTCATAATCCGGATACGGCATGTTGTCGAGCCATTCCTGCGGCAGCGGGCCGAAAGCGTGATCCGCGTTCACAAAGGCCAGCGGAGACATATAGACCTTCGGGAAGAAGCGGTTGCCGCCGGTGTGGTCGAAGTGCTCGTGCGTATTGACGACGAGGAGCTCCCGGTCACCCTTCAGCATGTCGACGATGTTCGGCAGGTCGCCGCGGCCGTACGCCGTGTCGATCAGCAGGGCTTTTTCACTGCCGAGCAGCAGGAACAGGTCCAGCGCTTCACCGTAGTGGATCACGTAGGTGTCGTCAAAGAGGCGCCACCAGCGATAGGGCTCGTCGTTCGGAAGCGGAACGATCTTGTACTTTCTTTCCATGTTGTTCTCCTTATTTATAAGTTCAGCCCTTCTTCATCAGGCAGGCCTGCGGGAAGGGCTGAATAATGATTTTACCGTCTGATCATATGCGGGGACCGCCGCCGAAGTATTTCGCGCGTTTCTGTCGGGTAACGCGGGTCAGCTCGATCGGATTCGCAAAAAGGAAATCCACGAGGGCTTCTTCCGCGTCGCCGCACTGGACGTAGGAGTTCTCGTCGAAGTACATCATTGCGTGGCAGTCCTTCGTGTAGGGCTTCCATACCGGCGCGGTGCGGACGTTCGGGTCACCTTTTTCCGCAAAGTTGCACCAGGCGGCGCAGACGACGTCCTGCACCTTCTCGGTGACACCGGGTTCATAAGAGGGCTCGATGTAGTCTGCGTTGTGGAAGACGTAGGGGATCTCCGCGTTGTGCCAGGGGAGGGTACCGCCGTAGATCGGCTGCTCCATCCGGAACATGAAGCCGTAGGTGTTGTCGCAGCCGGCTTCCGCGCGGATCTTCAGGTACTCGAAGGTGCCGGTACGGAACATGCGGTCTAAGAAGAGCACGTCCTGGACCGGAAGATCCGGATAGGCGGCCTTGAAGAGTGCGATGGCTTCTTCCGCCTTATCGCCGAATTTGTCCTTCAGGATCTGATCTGTTTTCTTTTCCGACCAGCTGTTCTTTGCGGTGTTGTCGACGGTAAAGACGTAGTTCTGTGAGAATTCGCCGAGCACGTTGCCGACCATCACCGGGATCTTCTTCGCGTGTTCGCATACGCCGACTTCCGCGATGTCGCCGAGATAGAAGTCATCGTCGCGGTGCGGGGAGAAGGCCATGCCGAGCCGGCCTTCGCCGGAGCCGATGATCGCTTCCTGGAATCTCCAGTAGGGGAGCGTCTCCAGTTCTTCGACGCGGTCAGGCGTAATGCCGAGCAGGCCCATGATCTTTTCCGCGACGTCCATGCCGCGGTCGAAGCGCATGCCGTGTTTAACGACGCCCGACTGGATGACCGCGCGGTGGAAGAGTCCGTCCGCGGAAGGCGTCTGCAGGAGCGCAGCGACCTTGCCGCCGCCGCCGGACTGGCCGAAGATCGTGACGTTATCGGGGTCGCCGCCGAAGGAAGCGATGTTCCGCTTCACCCAGCGGAGCGCCTCGACGAGGTCCGCGGTGCCGACGTTGCCGGAGTATTTGTATTTCTCACCGTATCTGGAAAGATCCAGATAGCCGAGCAGGTTCAGGCGGTGGTTCAGGGTGACGACGACCACGTCGCCGAAGCGGCTCATGTTCTCGCCGTCATAGGCAAAGTGTTCGATGCCGGAGCCGGTGGAGAAACCGCCGCCGTGCAGCCATACGAGGACCGGGCGCTTTTTCGTTTCGTCGTTGATCGACTGCGTCCAGACGTTCAGGTACTGGCAGTCCTCGCTCTGCGGATAGAAGACGTGCGGGACGTTGTAATTGTCGTCCGGCTGCACCGTCTGGACTTCCAGGCAGACAGGACCGTAGATGATCGCTTCTTTGACGCCTTCCCAGGGTTCGACCGGGGTGGGCATCATGAAGCGCTTCGCGTTCGCGTATCTGATCCCGCGGAAGATGTAGGTGTCTTCGACGATGACGCCGCGCAGCTTTCCGTCCGGGGTGCTTACGACAGGAGAATCCGGATCACAGACGACCTGCCTGTTCAGTTCCTTTACAAACATGTGCGTCCTCCTTTCTTACCTTCTGTCCATCAGCTTCGACATGTTGATCGCGCGTTCCGGATAGACTTCCACGAGCTCTTTGTCGTGATCGCAGCCGACGCGGATCTCTTTGTCAAAGATCATGGTGACGTTTCTGTCCTTCTCAAAGCGGGGCCATTCCGGTACGGGATCGCCGTTCGGATCGCCCTTGGCGGCGAAATTCGCCCAGGCGCGCGCGATCACGTCCTGCAGCTTTTCGGTCACGCCCGGCAGGTACGAAGGCTCCAGATAAGCCGCGTTGTGCAGCGTATAGGGGATCTCCGCGTTGTGCCAGGGAAGGGTGCCGCCGTTGAAAGGAGACTCTAAGGTAAAGAGGAAATTGTAGACCGGGGCGTCGGTGAATTCCGCGCGGAGACGCGCGAAGTCCAGCGCGCCGCGGCGCATGCTTTCGTCCATGAAGAGGCAGTCCTGGACCTTCTTGTCGGGGTAGGCCTTTTTGAAGGCTGCCATGACGGCGTCCGCGCTGTCGCCGAGCTCGCCGCGGATCACTTCCTCTGCGTAAGCTTCGGACCAGCTGTTCTTGACGCCCTCACCGAGCGGCCGGTTGAAGTTCTGCTTGAATTCGCCGAAGACGTTGCCGCACATCACTTCCACGTCCTTTGTCTCGGGACGGAAGCCGTGCTGGAACGGATGGCCGTAATAGTAGTCGCCGACGACCGGGCCGAACATCACGCGCTCGCCGGTCTCTTCCTGCAGCCGCTTCGAAGCCTTGATCGCCGCTTCTGCGAGGCGGTCGTACCAGACCGTTTCGATCTCTTTGATCGTCTCTTTCGTGAGTCCCAGCTCTTCTACGACGTAAGAAGCCAGTTTCTTCGATTTTTCCGGTGTCATCTCGCCGCCGCGGCGCATACCGCCGGACTGCAGGACCGCACGCCTGAAGAGGCCTGCAGCCGCAGGAGACTGCAGCATCGAGACGACTTTGGAACCGCCGCCGGACTGGCCGAAGATCATGACGTTATCGGGATCGCCGCCGAAGTTCCGGATGTTGTCG
>CADBQM010000318.1 GCA_902796795.1 uncultured Eubacteriales bacterium | reverse complement strand
CTTATTTTATTATAGTAGCGGGCGTATCTTACGAACAATGAGAGGATGCCATGGCAGTAAATAAACTGATCATCGTGGAGTCGCCCGCAAAGGTGCACACCATTAAGAAGTTCCTGGGAAGCGGTTACGAGGTGATCGCCTCCAACGGACATATCCGCGATCTCCCGAAGAGCCGTCTCGGCGTGGACGTCGCGCACGATTTTGAGCCGCAGTATATTACGATCCGCGGCAAGGGCGAGGTCATGAGCGCCCTGAAGAAGGCGATCAAAAAAGCGGACCGGATCTATCTCGCGACCGACCCGGACCGTGAAGGGGAAGCCATCTCCTGGCACCTGATGAACGCCCTTGATATGAGCGGCAAGGAAGTCTACCGCATCAGCTTTAACGAGATCACGAAGAACGCCGTCAAAGAGGCGCTGAAGCATCCGACGAAGATCAATATCGATCTTGTGAACGCCCAGCAGGCACGCCGGGTCATGGACCGTGTCGTGGGCTATCAGCTTTCCCCCATTCTCTGGAAAAAGGTAAAAGGCAAACTTTCCGCGGGCCGTGTGCAGTCTGCGGTGCTCCGTATGGTCTCGGACCGTGAAAAAGAGATCGCGGCTTTCCAGCCGAAGGAATACTGGTCCCTGGAAGCAGAGCTGAAGAAGGGCAGTAAAAAGCTTACCACCGCTTTCTACGGAGAGGGAGGAAAGAAGAAAGAACTGAATACGGAAGAGGAGGTCCTCGCGGTCGAAAAGGCCTTAAACGGGCAGGACTTCGTCCTTTCCGAGAAAAAGTCCGCGCAGCGCGTCAAGAACCCGCCGTATCCCTTTACGACGTCGACGCTGCAGCAGGACGCGGCGAACCGCCTGAACTTTTCCACCCAGAAGACGATGCGCCTGGCGCAGGAACTCTACGAGGGCGTCCATGTGAAGGGACACGGCACCGTCGGCCTGATCACCTACCTCCGTACCGATTCCACGCGTGTGTCCGATGAGGCAGACCGCGCGGTCAAGGCCATGATCGCCGAAAAGTACGGGAAGGACGAAGTCGGAAAAGGCGCGGTAAGAAGCGGCAGGAACGGCGTGCAGGACGCGCATGAAGCGATCCGGCCGACCGACCTTGCGCTGACGCCGGAACTCCTGAAAAACGACCTTCAGCGGGACAGCCTCCGTCTGTACCAGCTGATCTATACCCGCTTTGTGGCGAGCCGCATGCGCGCGGCCGTCTATGATACGCTGACCGCACATTTCACGGCGGGTCCGTACGTCTTTACAGCTTCCTCCACGAAGCTTTCTTTCCCCGGCTATCTTGCGGTCTATGTTTCCGATGAGGAAAAGGCGGTCGCCGTTTCCGCGCTGGAAACGCTGGAAGAAGGGGATCAGGTGACCCTTGCCGGCTTTAAGAAGGAGCAGCATTTCACCCAGCCCGCGCCGCACTATACGGAAGCGACGCTGGTTCGTGCGATGGAGGAGAATGGGCTTGGACGGCCTTCGACCTACGCGCCGACGATCACCAATATCCTCGGCCGGCATTATATCACCAAGGAAGGCCGCAGCATCTACATGACGGAGCTCGGCGAAGCGGTCAACGGCCTGATGGAGACTTCCTTCCCCGATATCGTGGATATCGGCTTTACGGCGCATATGGAGGACGAACTCGACGCGGTCGAGAACGGGGAAAAGGACTGGCACGCGGTCATGCATGCGTTCTATCCGGGCTTTGAAAAAGAACTGAAGGCGGCGGAGAACGAGCTCACGAAGATCAAGGTGGAGGACGAACTCTCCGACGAGGTCTGCGAGCTCTGCGGCAGGCGTATGGTCATCAAATACGGCCGGCACGGCCGTTTCCTGGCCTGCCCCGGTTTCCCGGAATGCCGCAATACCCGGCCGTTCCTCGAAAAGATCGGGATGAGATGCCCGAAGTGCGGGAAGGACATCGTCGTACGCCGCACGAAGAAAGGCCGCCGCTTCTACGGCTGCGAAGGTGCGCCGGAATGTGATTTCATGTCCTGGACACGGCCGAAGCAGGAAAAGGAAGAAGCAGAGGCCGGTGCGTGACCGGTTCCTGCGGATCAGAAGACTTAAAACGGGACGAAGGGTGTCAAGAAAAAATACTTGACAGCCTCCGCCCTTTTTTGTATAATGCCACAGGTATGGACGCGATCGTTGAAAAAACACTTTTGTTTGATTTCTACGGGGCCCTGCTCACCGAACACCAGCGGACCCTGTATGCCGACGTGACCTTCAACAACATGTCGCTTTCCGAGGCGGCGGAGGTCTACGGGATCTCCCGCCAGGGCGTCCATGATCTTCTGAAACGCTGTGAAGCGAGCCTCCGGGAATACGAAAACCGGCTGGGCCTCATCCGCCAGTACGAGACCGTAAAGAAACTGCTCGGCAGCATGGAAACGCGCCTTACTTCGGCGGAAACGCCGGAAAAGGCGGAGCTCCTCCGGCTGCTTCACGCGGTAGAAAACGAGATCGAAAGATAAAGGGACTGAAAATGGCTTTTGAAAGTCTTTCCGAAAAACTTCAGAATATCTTCAAAAACCTGCGCGGTAAGGGCCGGCTCTCTGAAGCGGACGTCAAGGAAGCCATGCGGGAAGTCAAGATGGCGCTGCTCGCGGCGGACGTCAACTTCAAGGTCGTCAAGAAGTTCGTTTCCGCGGTCCAGGAGCGCGCGGTGGGGCAGGAAGTTATGAACGGCCTGAATCCCGGCCAGATGGTCATCAAGATCGTCAACGAGGAAATGATCGCGCTGATGGGCGGCGAAGCAGCCGAACTTCCCATCAAGCCCGGACGGGACCGGACTGTGCTCCTGATGGCAGGCCTGCAGGGCGCCGGCAAGACCACGATGGCGGCAAAGCTCGGCGGGCGCCTGGAAAAAGAAGGCAAGCACGTCTTGCTCGTCGCCTGTGATATCTACCGGCCGGCAGCGATCAAACAGCTGGAGATCAACGGCGAAAAACTCGGCATCGACGTCTTTTCGATGGGCGATAAGAACGATCCCTGCGATATCGTGAAGGCCGCGCTTTCCTACGCGGACCAGAACGGCAAGAACGTCGTGATCATCGATACCGCCGGCCGTCTGCATGTGGACGGCGAGATGATGGCGGAACTGAAGCGCATCAAGGAGGTCTCGGCGGCGGACGTCACCCTGCTGACCGTCGACGCCATGACCGGCCAGGACGCCGTCAACGCGGCATCCGTCTTTGACAGCGAGATCGGGATCGACGGCGTCATCCTGACAAAGCTGGACGGCGATACCCGCGGCGGCGCGGCGCTTTCGATCCGTTCCGTGACCGGGAAGCCGATCTATTTCTCCGGCACCGGCGAAAAGCTGACGGATATCGAACCCTTCTATCCGGAGCGGATGGCATCCAGGATCCTCGGCATGGGCGACGTGCTTTCCCTGATCGAGAAAGCCGGCGAACAGATCGAAGAGGACGAGGCGCGCGAGATCGCGTCCCGGATGCAGAAGGGCAAATTTGATTATAACGATTACCTGAAACAGCTCGAGAGCATGCGTTCCATGGGCGGGATCGGCCAGATCATGCAGATGCTGCCGTCCCTCGGGCTCGGCGGCGCCGGCGGCAGAAGAAACATGAACATGCCGGACGAGGACGAAGCCGAAAAGCAGTTTGCCCGCGTGGAAGCCATGATCCACAGCATGACGCCTTACGAGCGCACCCATCCGGACGTGATCGACATCCGCCGGAAAACGCGCATCGCGAAGGGCGCCGGTCTCAGGATCGACGACGTCAACCGCATGGTCAAGCAGTTCGGCGAGAGCCGGAAGATGATGAAGCAGATGAGCGGTATGATGAGCGGCAAACGCGGCCGCTTCCGCCTGCCCTTCGGAATGTAAGAGCGAGCGGCCAGACGCCTTGACGCTGCTCTCGTGATGATCCTGCGTCGGAGTCCGGCTCTCGCCCATCCGCGGTTCCCCAGCGGTACTAAGGCTCATCATCGCCCTTTGGGCTCG
>CADBQM010000317.1 GCA_902796795.1 uncultured Eubacteriales bacterium | reverse complement strand
CGTCGTGAAGGCGCTCTGTCTGCACGTCGCGCATACCTGCAACCTGAACTGCGAATACTGTTTCGCGAGCCAGGGGCGCTTCCACGGCGAGCGGGCGCTGATGTCCTTTGACGTCGGGAAACAGGCACTGGATTTCCTCATCGCGCATTCCGGCACGCGCCGGAACCTGGAAGTGGATTTCTTCGGCGGCGAGCCCCTGATGAACTGGGAGGTCGTGAAGGAACTCGTCCGATATGCCAGGAGCATCGAAAAAGAGAAGGGCAAGAACTTCCGCTTTACACTGACGACGAACGGTCTGCTCATCGACGACGACGTGATCGACTTCTGCAACCGGGAGATGAGCAACGTCGTGCTCTCGCTCGACGGACGGAAGGAGACACACGACCGTCTCCGGAAGGATTACGCGGGCAACGGCAGCTACGACCGGATCGTCCCGAAGTTCCAGAAACTCGTGGCGGCCCGCGGAGATAAGAGCTATTACATGCGCGGTACCTTTACACACGCAAATCCGGACTTCACCAAGGATCTTTTCCACATGGCGGACCTGGGCTTTACCGAGCTTTCGATGGAGCCGGTCGTCTGTGATCCTTCGGATCCGGCGGCGCTGACCGCGGAGGATATCGAGACCGTCAAGGGCGAATACGAGCTGCTTGCGAAGGAGATGATCCGCCGGAAGGAAGAGGGGCATCCGATCACCTTCTATCATTATATGCTGGACCTGACGGGCGGCCCCTGCATCTATAAGCGGGTCTCCGGCTGCGGCTCCGGGACCGAATACATGGCGGTCACGCCCTGGGGCGACCTCTATCCCTGCCACCAGTTCGTCGGCGAGGACGATTATAAACTTGGCGACGTCTATCATGGCGTGACGAATACCGCGCTCCGGGAGGAGTTCCGGGCCGTGAACGCCTATGCGCGCCCGGCCTGCCGGGACTGCTGGGCCAGGTTCTACTGTTCCGGCGGCTGCGCGGCAAACGCCTTCCACGCCTCCGGTTCGATCAGCGGGATCTACGAAGCCGGTTGTGAACTGTTTAAAAAACGTATCGAGTGTGCGATCATGATCAAGGTCGACGAAGCCGCAAAAGCGGCAGAAGCGGCGGAAAGAAAAGCCGCGGCCGCTGCGGAAGAGGCGGGCGAATGAAGACCCCGATCGTCGATTTTGTCCGGGCATACGCAGAGAAGGAAATGCTGCGTTTTCACATGCCCGGCCATAAGGGAAAGCCTTTTCTTTCGCCGGAGCCTTATGACATCACCGAGATCCAGGGCGCCGACGCGCTTTACGAGGCTTCGGGCATCATCCGCGAGAGCGAAAGGAATGCGGCGTCGCTTTTCGGGACGCTGGATACCTTCTACAGCACGGAAGGCTCTTCCCAGGTGATCCGGGCGATGCTGTACCTTGCGGCGCTGTATGCGCGGAAGAGAAAAGGGGCCGGCCGTTTCCGGGTCCTTGCGGCGCGGAACGTCCATAAGTCTTTCCTCTATGCCTGCGCCGCGCTCGACGCGGAGATCTCCTGGCTGCCCGGCGATGCGGACGCGTCGCTGCTCAGCATCCGGACGACAAAAGCCAAGCTCCTTGAAACGCTGGAAAAAACGGAGATACTGCCGGACGCGGTCTTTGTGACCTCGCCGGATTATCCCGGCAGCATACAGGACATCCGGGGCTTTTCGGAAGTGCTGCGTCCGCTTCATATCCCGCTTCTTGTGGACGACGCCCACGGCGCCTACCTGCATTTCCTTGAAACGCCCGCGCATCCGATGGACCTCGGCGCGGACTTGTGTGCGGACTCTGCCCATAAGACGCTGCCGGCCCTGACCGGCTGCGCCTATCTTCATATCGGGGAGAATGCCGCTTTTCCGGAAATGAGCCGTTTTTTCAAAGAAAACGCGAAGCAGGCGCTGGCTTTCTTCGGGAGTACGAGCCCTTCCTACCTGCTGCTGCAGTCGCTCGACCTCGTGAACGCGTATCTTGACGGGCCTTACCGGGAGAAGCTTGCCGCTTTCGTAAAAGAAGCGGACGCGGTGAAGTCGTGCCTGGACGCGGCCGGCTTTACGCTTTTCGGGGAAGAACCGCTGAAGCTCACGCTCCTCACGCTGCCTTACGGCTATACAGGGGAGGAGATGGCGGAGATCCTCCGGGCGTGTAAGATCGAATGTGAATTCGCGGACCGGGAATGCATCGTCTTTATGCTGACCCCGGAAAACGGCAGGGGGGAACTGTGCGCCCTTGAAAAAGCGCTGCTCTCGGTCGGGAAGCGCGCGGCGCTGCTGCCTGAAAAAGCGGTGCTTCCGCCATACCGGCCGGCGCTTTCGGTCCGGGAAGCCTTTTTACTTCCTTCCCGCCGGGTCCCGGTCGAAGAAGCCGTGGGAAGGATCGCGGGTCCCGTATCCGTTTCCTGTCCGCCCGCCGTTCCGGTGGTGATCAGCGGGGAAGTGATCACGGAGGCGCACCTTCCGCTCCTCCGGCGCTATGGCGTAATAGCGCTTCCTGTCGCGGAAACTGCCGCCGAAGAAGAGAAAAGCTCTTTTTCTGCAGACTAAAGTGCTTGACAAAGACCGGAACAGCACCTATAATATGCTTTGCTGTTCAGGCATGTACGCGTAGCTCAGCTGGATAGAGCGTCTGACTACGGATCAGAAGGCCGGGGGTTCGAATCCTCTCGCGTACATTATTACGGCAGGGCTTCCGTATCCGGAAGCCCTTTTCTCATTTCCCGGGGGTCTTTACAATGAAGTGGAAACAGTATGTGATCCATACCAGGACCGCGGCGGAAGAAGCCATTACCGAGCTTCTTTCGACGCTGGGCATCGACGCCACCGAAGTCCGCGACCATATGCCGGTCATGGAGACCGAGACGATGGCGCTTTATAAGGACGTGATGCCCGAACAGGGGCCGGACGACGGCGAAGCGGAGATCGTCTTCTATACGGAGATCCCCGATACGCTTTCACGGACGGAAGAAGCGGCGGAAGAAGCCGCGCTGCTTCAGAAGGTGAGCGCGGGGCTTGACGCGCTGCGCCCCTTTGTGGAGATCGGCAGCGGAAAGATCACGGAAAGCATTACGGAAGATGAAGACTTCGTGAACCGCTGGAAAGAGCATTTCGCGCCGTTCTTTGTAGAAGACCTCCTGATCTGCCCGACCTGGTGCACGCCGCCGGAGGGCGCGGATACGGACTTCATGGTCCGGATCGACCCCGGCACCGCATTCGGCACCGGGACACATGAAACGACGCAGCTCTGTCTCCGGGGACTCAGGAAATACCTGAAGCCGGGCGACCGGGTGCTGGACGTCGGCACCGGTTCCGGGATCCTCGGGATCGTTTCGCTGAAGCTCGGCGCGTCCGCGGTCTTCGGGACCGATATCGACCCGCTCGCGGTCGAAACGGCGCGGGAGAATATCGAACTGAACGGTTATGACGAGGCAGTCTTCCCGGTCGTTTACGGCAATATCCTGGAAGACGATACGCTGCTGCCGGAAGGCGGCGCGGCAGGCTTTGACGTGGTCGTTTCGAACATCCTCGCGGACGTCGTGATCCTTCTGCAGGACAAACTCGGCGCAGCGATGAAACAGGGCAGCTTCATGATCCTTTCGGGAATCATCAATACCAAGGCGGACGAGGTCCGGGCGGCGGTCGAAAAGAATCCGGCGTTTGAGATCCTCGGCGGCGAGACCCAGGGAGAGTGGATCTCCTTCTATCTGAGGCGGGTCTGATGCAGCAGTTTTTCATCACGGCGGACCAGGTCGCCGACGGGCAGATCTTCGTCGAAGGACCGGACGTCAACCACATTAAGAACGTGCTTCGGATGCGGGAAGGCGAGCTCGCCTATTTTGTCGCGGGCGACAACCTGCGCTATACGGCAGCCTATGCCGGCATGCGGGGAGAAGCGGCCGTGTTTTCCGTGACTGCGAAGGAAACATCGACCACCGAGCTCCCGGTCAGGATCACGCTGTTCCAGGGGATCCCGAAGGGCGACAAGCTCGAGTGGATCACGGAAAAGTGCGTGGAACTCGGCGTTTACCGTATCGTACCGGTCGCGATGCGCCGCTCGGTGCGGAAGATCGAAAAAAAGAAGGAAGCCCAGGTCATCCGGCATCTGAACGGCATTGCGGAAAGTGCCGCGAAACAGGCCAAACGGGCCGTCATCCCGGAAGTGACCGGCGTCATGGACCTTGCCTCGGCGCTGCATTTTGCGAAGGAAGAGGGCATGAGACTGCTGCTGCCGTATGAACTGGAGCGCGGCATTGAAAAGACAAGGGAACTGTTAGGTTCCCTGAAAAAGGGAGAAGCGCTCGGGATCTTCATCGGTCCGGAGGGCGGTTTTGATAAAGAAGAAGCGGACCGGATCAGCGAAAGCGGCGGCGAACGCCTGACGCTCGGGAAACGGATCCTTCGGACGGAGACGGCCGGCATGGCACTCCTTTCCGTCCTTGCCTATCTGCTGGAGGAATGATATGACGGTCTACCTGGACAATGCGGCGACGACGCGCTGCCGCGATGAAGTCGCGGGGCTCGTAGAAAAGCTCAGCACCGGGACCTTCGGCAATCCGGCCTCGCTCCACCATCTCGGCGTGGAAGCAGAGCACGCGTCGAAGGAAGCCCGCAGCATCATCGCAGACAGCTTAAAATGCCGGCCGGAAAACATCCTGTTTACCTCCGGCGGCACCGAGTCGAACAACATGGCGCTGATCGGCACGGCCCGCGCGAACAGACGGCAGGGCATGCATCTCATCACTTCGGTGACGGAGCATCCGAGCGTGCTGAATACGATGGCTTTCCTGGAAGAGGAGGGCTTCTTACTGACGCTGCTCAAGCCGGACGCGACCGGCCAGATCTCGGCGGAACAGGTTCTCTCCGCGCTGCGGCCGGATACCGTTCTTGTGTCGCTCATGGCCGTGAATAACGAGATCGGGACGCTGAACCCTGTTCAGGAGATCGGGGAACGCCTGAAAAAAGAAGCGCCTCAGGTACTGTTCCATGTGGACGCGGTCCAGGCCTACGGGAAGTACGAATTCCGTCCGAAGAGGCAGGGGATCGACCTGATGTCCGCATCGGCACATAAGATCCACGGCCCGAAGGGGGTCGGTTTCCTTTATATCGGCGACGGTGTGAAGATCCGTCCGCTGCTTTTCGGCGGCGGCCAGCAGAAGGGGCTGCGCTCCGGTACCGAGAACGTTCCGGGCGAAGCAGGCTTCGGCCTCGCGGCAGAACTTGCATACCGGACGCTTGCTGAAGACCACGCGCGGATGTGCGCAAGGAAAGCGCAGCTGCTTACCGGTATCATGGAGATCCCGGACGTCCGTATCAACGGCAGGACGGACGAAGAGAGCGCACCGCATATCCTGAGCGCCAGCTTTTCCGGGGTGTGGAGCGAAGTACTGCTGCACGCGCTGGAGGATAAAGGGATCTATGTTTCTTCCGGCTCCGCCTGTTCCGCGCATAAGGGCACGGAGGTCGGGACACTTTCCGCGCTCGGGCTCTCGAAAGAAGAACAGGAAGGGACGATCCGCTTCAGCTTAAGCCGCGAGACCACGGAAGAAGAGATCGCTTATACGGTCGAAACGCTGAAGGAACAGCTT
>CADBQM010000316.1 GCA_902796795.1 uncultured Eubacteriales bacterium | reverse complement strand
TTTTATTCCCTGCTCTGCAAATGTGACCTGTTCACGGACCGCTTTCAGGTACCGCAGTTCACCGGCCTCTTCCTGGAAGAAGACGACCGCTGAAAGAATGAGGACGCAACATGAAGCTTGCAGTATTCTTCCCTGGCATCGGCTACACGGTCGATAAGCCGCTGATGCACTACAGCCGCAGGATCGCGGAAAAGCTGGGTTACGAGATCCGGCTGCTTCCCTATACCGGATTCCCGGAAAAACGGCCCGGAGATACGGCTTATATGGAGCAGGCGTTCGAACTTGCTTACGCGCAGTCGCTGGAGATGCTCTCGGGTCTGGATCTTGCGGCATATGAGGAGATTCTCTTCGTGGGCAAGAGCATCGGGACCGCCGTCGCAGCACGGATCGCCGCCGAAAGCCCGGAAAAGGACCGCATCCGGCTGCTCCTTTACACGCCGCTGCAGGCGACCTTCGCCTACCCGGTCGGTCAGGCGCTCGCTTTCACCGGGACGAAAGATCAATGGACTTCGCCGGTGACGCCCGGGATCGCAGAGATCTGCGAAGAGAAAGGGATCCCCTGCGTCGAGATCCCGGATGCGAATCATTCGCTGGAATGCGGAGACGTCATACGGGATATTGAAATCCTGCGCGGGATCATGGAAAAAACACAGGAGTTTATAAAATGATCGGTTTTATCATCTGGAGCCTGATCGCCCTGCTGATCGCCGGGATCGGCATCATTTCCTGGCGGTCAAAAAAGGCAGTCGGTTTCTTTACCGGTGCAAAAGCTCCGGAAGTGAAAGATGTGAAGAAATACAACCATGCGGTCGCCGTCCTCTGGTGGGTCTACGCGCTGCTGCTGGAAGCCCTGGGCATTCCGCTTCTGTTTCTGAAGCAGAATTCGGCGGGCTTTATTCTCCCGGTCTTCGGCGTGGTCGCGATCACGATCGCCCTGGCGGTGACATACACTTTTATATTATCAAAACACAGTAAGTAAGAGAGGTCTCAAATGCTGATCCCGGAAATTGAGTTTACACTGAAGGACGGCCGCAGGGCGGTGCTCAGGAGCCCGCGGGACGAGGATATCCCCGGCGTGCTGGATTATCTTTACGTTTCCGCCGGGGAGACGGAGTTCATCCTGCGTTACCCGGAAGAGTGCAGCAAATATACGGCAGAAGGTGAGAAGGCGCTGTTTGACCGGATCAACGCCGCCGATAATCACGCGATGCTGGTCTGCCTGGTGGAAGGAAAAGTCGCCGGGAACTGCGAGATCGTCTGGAAGAATGGCCTCAAGACCCGGCACCGCGCGTCTGTGGCGATCGCGCTCCTGAAGGAATTCTGGGGCCAGGGCATCGGCACGCGGATGTTTCAGGAGATGATCCGCATCGCGGAGGCAAACGAGCACATCCTCCAGATGGAGCTGGAATTCGTGGAGGGCAACAGCCGCGCGCGGGCGCTTTACGAAAAGATGGGCTTCCGGATCGCCGGCATCAAGCCGAACGCGATCCGACTGAAAGACGGCCGGCTGCTGAACGAATATTATATGATCCGGGAAGTGCGGAAAGCCCTTTCTTGACACTGCCTGCCGCGCTTGCTATTCTAGATGAGATGAAAAACAGGAAGCTTTTTGCACCGGACCTGCTGCGCGTCCTGTCGATGCTCTTTGTGGTGTTTTACCATGTGAACATGGAGCTTCGCGGGCTGGGGCGGGATCCCGCGCTTGCGCCGATCGACGCCGGCGTGAATATTGAATTCGGGCAGCTCGGGACCGTGCTGTTCCTGATCCTTGCGGGCTTTACTTCTGTTCTGAGCTATGAGCGGACGGAGGGGAGCGGGCTGCGGCGCGCACTCGGATACTACAAAAAGCGCGCCCTTGCGATCTTCCCGGCCTTTTACGTCGCTTATTTCCTGGCCTTCATCCTGCTCCGGCTGCCGGGTGCACGCCCGGACTGGCATATCGTTTATACGATCTTCGGGATCGACGGTTACCTGAGCGCCCACGGGGTACAGACGCTCTACCTCGTCGGCGAGTGGTTCACGGGCTGCATCCTGATGCTGTATCTGGTCTTTCCGCTTCTTTACCTGCTGGTGAAGAAGCTGCCCGCTGCGGCAGCGGCGTTTGCGCTGCTCCTGAAGATCGGTGCGGTCCTGCTCATTAAGCGGACCGGGCTCACGGACTGCGACATCCTTTTCTACGCCCCGGATTTCATCTTCGGTGTGATCGCGGCC
>CADBQM010000315.1 GCA_902796795.1 uncultured Eubacteriales bacterium | reverse complement strand
GTACTAAAATATCCCTTGTTCGGAAAACGGGCTTGTAGCTCAGCTGGGAGAGCGCACGGTTCGCATCCGTGAGGTCGAGGGTTCGAGTCCCTTCAGGTCCACTTTAAAAGCGCCTGCGCATGCAGGCGCTTTTTGTTATGCCGGCAGGAGATCTTCATAAAGCTGCAGCACTGTAGAACATCAATAAAACGAAAGGACAGGAACAGAGGAATGACCAAAATGAGCCGCATTATGGTGAAGGGAAAACCCTTCCTTTCACTCGGAGGACAGTCACACAATTCCTCCAGCTATGTGCTGGACAACATGGGCCCCACCTGGCACAGCATCAAGGCGATCGGCGGCAATACGCTGGCGACGCCGGTCCCCTGGGACGCGTTTGAGCCGGAAGAAGGGCAGTTCAACCGCAAATTCGTTACCGACCTGATCGACGAAGCCCGCCATCAGGACCTGAAGCTGGCCTTTCTCTGGTTCGCGACCTGGAAGAACGGCTCCAGCCAGTACGTTCCGGCCTGGGTCAAAGGCAACCGGGAGCGTTTCCAGCGCTGCCTTTTGAAGGACGGGACGCCGATCCACCAGCTTTCGGCGCACTGCCCGGCGAACATGGAAGCGGACCGGAAGGCTTACGCGGAACTGATCCGGACGATCAGGGACTACGACAGTGAGGAGCAGACCGTCATCGCCGTCCAGGTCGAAAATGAAGCCGGTATCCAGGGCGGTACGCGGCGTGATTTCAGCCCGTATGGGGAAGCGGCGTATCACGCGGCGGTGCCTGCGGAACTGATCGATTACTGTAAAGATAATCCGAACTGCATCCTGGCCGGGGTCTGGAAGAAGAACGGCGAGAGAGAAGGCGCGGACTGGGCGGAGACCTTCGGTTATTACGGCGCGGAAGCCGTGACAGCCTATGCGATCGCACGCTACATCGACGACGTCTGTGCGGCAGGAAAAGAGATCTATCCGGATCTTTTCATGTACCTGAACGTCTGGCTGGACGGCGGTTCCCGCGGCAAGGGGCAGAACCTCGCCGGCATCGACTGGCCGTCGGGCTGCGCGACTTCCCGTAACCTGGACATCTACTATGCGACACTGAAGGCGATCGACACCGTCGCTCCGGACAATTACCAGACGACGCATTTCCGCCATAAGGAAGTCACCGACACTTACGCGCATCCGGAAAAAGGCTTCCCGCTCTATGTGCCGGAATCCGCCAAGTTCGGCATCAACATGGGGCAGATGTTCTATGCGCTGGCGGAGAAGAAGGCGATCGGCTATCACATCTTCGGTTCCGAGACCGCGCTGATGCCGGACCTTAAGACACTGAATCCCATGGGCATCCAGACCATGCACAACTTCCGGATGCTTCGGGACGCGGCACCGCTGATCTTCGAATACCAGGACAGGGACCGAATCTGGTCTGCGGTGCAGGAAGAAAAAGAAGAATCCGTCGTCGTAGACGGCTTTGACGGGGACATCCTGATGAAGGTCTGCTTTATCGGCAACGACGGCGACTGGACCAAGACCGACTATCCGCACCGGAATGAAGAAGCGGTACCGCCGGATCCTACGTTATTGCCGGAGCCGGGCCGCGCGCTGATCTTCCAGGAATCGGAGAAGGTGTTCTATTTCGTGGGCCACAATGCGACTGTAACGATCGAAAAGCGCCCGCCGGTCGACGGTTCGATCCCGGCGGTCTACGCGGATTATACGCTGCTGCACGTGAACATGGACTCGTATTCCACGACGCAGGGACATTTCGACGAAGATGGGAAATTCGTCGTCGATATCGTCCGTTCCGGCGATGAGAGCCGGCACGGCGTGTGGCTGCGCTACGATACGGGCGTGGTCCGGGTGAAACTCGTATAAGGCACAGGGATATCCTGCTGCCTGAGAGCACAAAAAGCGAAAAAGAGAGCACAAAACCATATTGTCATGCCTTCTTTCTTTTTCTATAATCGAATCAGATTATAAGGGGAAAAGTGGGCCGTTTGCGTAAAGACGGTATGCACTTTGGAGTAAGAAAAGGAGAAAAGGAATGAGCAAAATGAACCGCATCATGGTGAAGGGAAAGCCCTTCCTTTCACTCGGAGGACAGTCTCATAACTCCTCCAGCTACGTGCTGGACAAGATGGGCCCGACCTGGCAGAGCATCAAGGCGATCGGCGGCAATACGCTGGCGACCCCGGTGCCCTGGGACGCGTTTGAGCCGGAAGAGGGACAGTTCAATTACAAATTCGTCACCGATATGATCGACGAAGCCCGCCGCCAGGGCATCAAGCTCGCGTTCCTCTGGTTTGCGACCTGGAAGAACGGTTCGATGCAGTATTGCCCGGCATGGGTGAAGCGGGACCCGGTCCGTTTCCAGCGCTGCCTGCTGAAAGACGGTACCGCGATCCATCAGCTTTCCGCGCACAGCCGTGAGAGCCTGGAAGCGGATAAGAAAGCCTACGTCGAACTGATCAAACTGATCAAGGAGTACGACAGCGAAGAGCAGACCGTCATCGCGGTGCAGGTCGAAAACGAGGCCGGTATCCAGGGCGGTACGAGGAGAGACTTCAGCCCGCTCGGCGAAGCCGCGTTCGCTGAGACCGTTCCGGCGTATATCACGGATTACTGCAAAGAGAATCCCTGCTGCATCCTGGCCGGTATCTGGAAGAAGAACGGCTGTAAGGAAGGCGCGAACTGGCAGGATACCTTCGGCTACTACGGCGCTGAAGCGGTAACGGCGCATGCGATCGCCTGCTACATCGACGAGATCTGTGCGGCCGGCAAGGAGATCTATCCGGAGCTCTTCATGTACCTGAACGTCTGGCTGGACGGTGGTTCCCGCGGTATGGGACAGAACCTGGCCGGCATCGACTGGCCGTCGGGCTGCGCGAACATCCACAACCTCGACATCTACTACGCGACGCTGAAGTACATCGATACGGTCGCGCCGGACAACTATCAGTCCACGCTGTTCCGCCATCGTGAGATCACGGACGCTTATGCGAATCCGGAGAAGGATTATCCGCTGTACGTGCCGGAATCCGCCGGCGCGGGCATCAACATCGGCCAGATGTTCTACGCATTTGCGGAAAAGAAGGCGATCGGCTATCACATCTTCGGTTCCGAGTCCTGCCTGGAAGCACCGGATTTCATGAACCTGACCCAGTGGGGCCAGCAGATCATGCACAATTTCAAGATGCTCTCCGCTGCGGAGCCCCTGATCTTCGAATATCAGGACAAAGACCGGATCTGGTCCGCAGTCCAGGAGGACAGCGAAGCGGCGGTCGTACTGGACGGCTTTGACGGCGATTACGTCATGAAGGTCACTTTCGTCGGCAACGACGGCGACTGGCCCTCTTCCGACTTCCGTCACCGCATCCGTTTCCAGGAGAAACCGGCAGAGGGACCGTTCCGCGCACCGGAACCGGGCCGCGCGATGGTCTTCCAGGAGTCCGAAAAGGTCTTCTATTTCATCGGCCAGAATGCGACCGTGACGATCGAAAAGCGCCCGCCGATGGACGGCTCGATCCCGTTCCTGTACGGCAATGCGACCCTGATGCACGTCAACCTGGAGTCCGTCTCCACGACAGAAGGCCACTTCGACGAAGACGGCAAGTACCAGGTCGACCTGGTCCGCTCCGGCGATGAAGGCCGCCACGGTATCTGGCTCCGCTATGACGTCGGCGTCATCCGCGTCGAGATGACCTGACACAGCTGATCTGCGCGGCCGGACCGCGTGATCGAAAGAATGAAAGTGCGGAATAGGGCAGCCTATTCCGCATTTTCTTCTCTGTAACAGAAGCCCGCTTCCTCCTATAATGAGGCCTGTAAACAAAAATCCGGGGCATTTATATCAGCCCCGCAAGCGCCGGAATGATTCCGGAAGGTCCTGTATAAAAGGGAGGGAGCACAATGCTGAAAGTTCTTGTACTGGTTCTTTTACTGTCGTTTCTGTTCGGCCCGCGCCGCGGATACAGAGGCTCCTTCTATGGCTGGGTCCCGTTCTTTATCGGGATCGGTGTGGTGAGGATCGTCGTGAGGGTCGTCCTCGGGATCTTCCTTCTGATGCTGTTCGCGATGGCGATGGCGATCTGACAGAAACGATAAGGGAAGGCTGCCTGATGAGGGCAGCCTTTTTTCATTGCGGAAAGCCGTCGTTCGTGTTATAAAGAGGGCAGAAGAAAAGCCGGGAAAAAGGAGGAGGCGCCGATGGAACAGGGCTTGGATTATGAGAAAAAGATCGAGAGACTGAACGCGTTCATACGGGACTCAAAAGCGATCGTATTTTTCGGCGGCGCGGGCGTTTCAACAGAGTCCGGGATCCCGGATTTCAGGAGCAAGGACGGCCTTTACAACCAGCGGGACATTCAATTTGCCGATTATACCCCGGAGTATCTGCTTTCCGACGACTGCCTGATAAACGAGCCGAAGGTCTTCTTTGAATTCTACCGCCAGAAGCTGGACGTCCGGACCATCGAGCCGAACCGCGCCCACTATAAACTGGCCGAGATGGAGCAGAAAGGGAAGCTTTCCGCGATCGTCACGCAGAACATCGACGGCCTGCATGAAAAGGCGGGCAGCAAAAAGGTCTACAATATCCACGGGACGACGTACCGGAATTACTGTATGGGATTTTTGCATCATAACCTGCCGGCGGATTATATTTTTGAAGCGCTCCAGGGCAAGGACGCGGAGGAGGGGATCCCCCGCTGTCCGAAATGCGGCGCGGTCGTCCGCCCGGACGTGACGCTCTACGGCGAAAGCCTGCCGGAAAAGGCGGTAAACGGTGCGGTCTCGGCGATCCAGCATGCGGACATGCTGATCATCGCGGGAACGTCGCTCACGGTATATCCGGCGGCGTCCTTCATCCGCTATTACCGCGGGGACAGGCTCGTGATCATCAACCGGGATCCGACGCCGGCCGACGGTATGGCCGACCTGGTATTCCATGAGAGCGTCGGGGAAGTGCTTTCCCGCATCGAACTTTGATCACCGCTTAAAAAGGAGGTCACATGGACTGTATCCGCATTGACAGGACAAGATCGAAAGGCACGATCGCCCCGGAACTTTACGGACATTTTTCCGAGCAGATCGGCGGCGTTTTTTACGACGGCATCTACGTCGGGGAGGAGAGCAGCGTCGAGAATATCCACGGCTTCCGGAAAGCACTTGTGGACCGCTTTAAGGCGCTGAAACCGCCGGTGCTGCGCTGGCCGGGCGGCTGTTTTTCCGAGACCTACGACTGGCGGGACGGCATCGGACCCAAAAAGGACCGGCCGCGGCGGGCGAACTGGTGGTACAGTTTTGACCACCGGGTCGAAAGCAACCAGGTGGGGACCCACGAATTCATGGACTTCTGCCGCCTGACCGGCGCTGAGCCTTATCTCGCGGCGAATATGACTTCTGTTCCGGCCCTGCATATCCGGGACTGGATCGAATACTGCACGTTTCCGGCCGGCAGCACGACGCTGGCGGACGAGCGCGCAGCGAACGGTGATCCCGCGCCTTTCCCGCTCCGTTACGTGGGCATCGGCAACGAAAACTGGGGCGGCGGCGGCCAGATGAGCCCGGAAATGTGCGCCCGGGAATACATCCGCTTCAGTACCATCCTGAAGAGCCTCGGACAGGACCTGAGGCTCGTCATGTGCGGCGCGAACGGGGACGACCTCCATTGGACGCGCGGCCTGATGGCAGAGTGGGCAAAGCGCAGCTGGCAGGAGATGCCTACCTGGGGCGTCAGCATCCACTATTACAACAACTTCCTTTACGGGAGCGACCCGCTCACGTTCGATGAAAAGGGCTGGTACGATGAGATGTTCGGGGCGGACCATACCCGGCGGATCCTTCTTAACCACCGGGCGGCCATGGACGAATGGGATCCGGAGCGGAAACTGAAGATCGTCCTGGACGAGTGGGGCAACTGGCACCGGGACGGCAGCGGCCCGAGCCATGGATTTAATCTGTTTGAACAGCAGAGCAACATGCGGGACGCGCTGGTCGCAGCCGTGACGCTGAATATTTTCAACGAACACTGTGATATCCTGGGCATGGCCAATGTGGCGCAGCTGTGCAACAACCTGCATTCGCTCTTCCTGGCGGGCGGGGACGGCTTTACCGTAACGCCCAACTATCATGTGTTCGACATGTA
The DNA here is from genome assembly GCA_902796795.1 of uncultured Eubacteriales bacterium. Taxonomy (GTDB): domain Bacteria; phylum Bacillota; class Clostridia; order Lachnospirales; family Lachnospiraceae; genus UBA1267. The sequence goes on along the minus strand of CADBQM010000315.1, from coordinate 1,695 downwards.
TAAGGAGCACCAGGGCGGGCGGCAGCTGCATACGGAAGTACAGGCAGAAGTGCTGGAACGGGAAGGACTGGATCCTTTATGCACCCTTTCCGCGTCGGCTTCCGAAAAGGACGGCGCGCTGACCCTGACGCTCGCGAACCTGTCGCTTACGGAAGCAAAAACAGTAACGGTCGAAGGCCTTACGGCAAACGCAGCAGGCAGTGAGAATAACGCGCGGACCGGCAGCTTTACGGTTCTTCATGCGGCGGACCCGATGACGGTCAATACTTTTGAAGATCCCGAGGCCGTGCACCCGGTCACGGAAACGCTCGGCGTTTATGAAGGAATGCGCCTTACGCTGCCCGCGGCCTCTGTGGCCGTGCTCCGGTTTTAAGGCAGGCAGCCGTGCATTCATGTGAACCAGGAATGACCGGCCGGACGAAAGGAGAGTAAAATGCACTTCCCCCTCGAAAAGAACACGTTCGTCAACGGTACGGTGCGGATCCGGGACGATTTCTGGGATCCGAAGCTCAGGACCTTTTTTGACGTAACCCTGCCGGATACCTTCAATAAACTGGAAAAGGACGGCGAGATCGAAAACCTGAAGGACGTTGCGGCAGGCTGCAGGGACACCCACCGCGGGAATCCCTGGAACGACGGGCTTCTGATGGAGACGATCCGGGGCGCCTCCGATTATCTGCGCCGCGGAGAGAAAAGCGCAGAGATCGAAAAGCGGATCGACGGTTATACGGAAGTTTTTGAACAGGCACAGAAAGCGGCGGGCGGCGGCTTTATCTCCAGCTATACGGAGCTTGACCGCCATGACCAGCGCTTTGGCGAGAACGGGGGCAGCATCCTGTGGCAGCATGATCTGTACAACAGTGGCTGTCTCTTTGAGGCCGGTGTGCATTACTACCTTGCGACCCGGAAGACGCGCCTTCTGTGCTGTGCGCTGAGGAGCGCCAATGAACTTGCCGCCCTGATCGGTCCTCCGCCGAAGAAGTGGATCGTGCCCGGCCATGAACTTCCGAGTTACGCGCTCATCGAGCTGATCGAGCTGTTGGAAGACGAACCGGGGCTCCTCGGGACACTGCCGGTAAAAGCAGACGTAGAAGGCTACCGCGCGCTGGTCCATTTCTGGATCCACGGACGGGGCCATTATGAGAACCGGACCAATCATCCCCAGTATATGGGTGAATACAGCCAGGACCATGCGCCGATCGAAGCGCAGTTCCAGGCGGTCGGCCATGCCGTCAGGGCAACGCTGTATTATACCGGCGTGACGAGGCTGGCGATGCTGGAGAATGATCCCGAACTGCTGAAAAGTGCGCTGCGGATCTATAATAATATCGTGGAGCGGAAGCTCCACGTGAACGGCGGCATCGGCGCCACGCATTTTGAGGAGAAGTTCGGAGAGGACTATGACCTGGTAAATTCTGCCTATCTGGAGACCTGCGCCACCGTCGGCCTGATCTTCTTTGCGGAATCCTTAAGCCGCGCGGCGGGAGACGCCCGTTATTTCGATACGGTGGAACGCGGGCTTTATAACCTGATGCTTTCCTCCGTGACCCTCCAGGGCGACAGCTACTTTTACCAGAATCCGCTGATCTCCGACGGGACCGCCCATCACTGGGCCTGGCACACCTGTCCCTGCTGTCCGCCGATGATCCACAAGACCTTCGGAATGCTGGACCGCCTGATCTACGCGGAGGACGG
>CADBQM010000314.1 GCA_902796795.1 uncultured Eubacteriales bacterium | reverse complement strand
TTTTGCTACTTCAGCAGCAAAATCTTCTTCTTTCTTCTGAAGTCCTTCACCGGTCTCAAAACGCAGGAATGCGGTGACACAGGCCTTTGCGCCGGCAGCCTTCGCAGCTTCCGCGACATAGGAGGAAACGGACTGCTTGCCGTCTTCCGCCTTGACGTAGACCTGGTCGAGCAGGCAGATCTCTTTCATTTCCTTATTGATACGGCCCATGACCATGCCCTGTTTGACCTTATCGGGCTTCGCAGCTTCCTTGGGATCGTTTTCGATCTGGGCAAAAAGGATCTCTTTCTCGCGGGCGATGTAATCTGCCGGGACTTCCTTATCGGAGCAGAACAGCGGCTTCAGCGCTGCGGTCTGCATCGCGACGTTCTTGCCGATCTCAGCGATCTCGTCGTTCACGACGTCGGATTCCACCTTGACGAGGACGCCGATCTTGCCGCCCATGTGGATGTAGGAGGCGATCATGCCCTCTTCAACGCTCATGCGGGCGAAGCGGCGGATGTTCATGTTTTCGCCGATCACGGAGATCATGGAGGAAAGCTTTTCCTTCACGGTGATCGAGGGATCAAGCGCCCACGGCATCGCCATGAAGCTTTCAAGATCCTCTACGTCGCTGTTTAAGAGCTGTTCGGCGACTTCCGCCACGTAGCTCTGGAATTTTTCGTTCTTTGCAACAAAGTCGGTCTCGGAATTGACTTCAACGATCACGGCCTTCTTCCCGCAGGGAGAAACGGCGGTCTTGACGATACCTTCCGCAGCGATGCGGCCGGCCTTCTTCTGTGCGCCCGCAAGGCCTTTTTCACGTAAGTAGTCAACTGCCTTGTCCATATCGCCGTCGGTTTCCGTCAGCGCCTTCTTGCAGTCCATCATGCCCGCGCCGGTCATTTCGCGGAGCTCTTTTACCATTGCCGCAGTAACAGCCATTTGTGTGATCCTCCTTCCGAACGTGAATTACTCTTCGTCTTCTGCCGCGGTCTCTTCGACAGCTTCTTCCGCTGCTTCCTGAGGCGCCGTGGTCTCGTGTGCTTCACCCTGATGCGCTTCAACGATGGCGTCTGCCATGCAGTCGAGGATCAGCTTGACGGCACGGATGGCATCGTCGTTGCCGGGGATAACATAGTCGAGTTCTTCCGGATCACAGTTGGTATCGCACATGCCGAGAAGCGTAATGCCGAGGGAATGTGCTTCCTGGATGCAGATGCGCTCTTTCTTGGGATCGATGACAAAGATCGCGTCGGGGAGCTTGCGCATATCCTTGATGCCGCCCAGGTTCTTTTCCAGCTTTTCCCATTCCTTGCGGATCTGTACGACTTCCTTCTTGGGCAGGACGTCAAAAGTGCCGTCCTCGGACATCCGCTCGATCGCACGCAGACGCGCAATACGGGACTGGATGGTACGGAAGTTCGTCAGCATGCCGCCGAGCCAGCGCTGGTTGACATAAAACATGCCGGACTTTTCAGCAGCTTCGCGGATCGCGTCCTGCGCCTGCTTCTTGGTTCCGACAAAGAGTACAGTGCCGCCCTGGGAGGCGATGTCCGCCATGGCCTTGTACGCCGTATCCACCATGCCGACCGACTTCTGCAGGTCGATGATGTGGATGCCGTTGCGCTCCGTGTAGATGTACGGGGCCATCTTGGGGTTCCATCTTCTGGTCTGATGTCCGAAATGAACACCGGCTTCCAGAAGCTGCTTCATTGAAAGTACGCTCATTTTCTTTTCTCCTTTTTGTTTTACTTCCGCGTCCGTCATCCGCGCCGCCGACCCCTCTTAGGAGCACAGGCGGTACGTCCGGCCGCGTGCTTGATAGCAACTTTGGCATTATAGCATGCAGATATGAAAAATGCAAGCATTTACTTATGGTAAGGCTCATGATTTATGATGCGGAAACTGCGATAGACCTGCTCCAGCAGGATCACGCGCATGAGCTGGTGGGGAAAGGTCAGCTTCGAGAAGGACCAGCGCGCGTCGGCGCGGGCAAGCACCTCCGGCGAAAGCCCGGCGGAACCGCCGATCACGAATACGATGCTGCTCTTCCCGAGAAGCATCAGGCGCTGCAGCCGCTCCGCCATCCCGGGACTGTCAAATGCATCGCCGCGAAGATCGAGTGCGATCACATGATCCTGGTCCCGGAGCTTTTCGAGGATCCTTTTTCCTTCCGTATCCAGCACTTTCCGGACTTCGGCGGCGGAGGCGTTTTCAGCGAGCGCTTCGTCCTTTACTTCAACGATCTCCGTCCTGACATAGGCGGAAAGCCGTTTCTCATATTCCCGGCACGCGTCCGTAAAAAAAGTTTCCCGGCATCTGCCGACGGCGACGACCTTAATCCTCATCGTTCTTCCGGAAGATGCGGACCTCTTTTTCGGTGATCAGGGCGTCCATCCGGACATCGTTCGGCTTCATGGTCAGCGGCTGGGGACGGACCTGCTGCTCGTAAGCCAGCGCCAGTTTGTACGCCGGATGTGCGCTGAGATAGCGGTCATAGTAGCCGCCGCCATAGCCCATCCTGCCGCCTTCGCGGTCAAAAACGACGCCGGGGATCAGTACCAGGTCTTCCGGGGCATCGGCGGGATAAGCAGCCTTTTCCCGGATGATATCGCTCATCTTCCTTCCCTTCTCCGCGACGTCCGGTTCGGATATCCCGTGACTCGTCGGTACCAGGTCCTGGAGCGAAGTGATCTCAAAGAATTCCATATAATGCGGCGAGATGATCCGCGGGCAGAAGATCCGGATCCCGCGGGAAAACGCCTCTTCGATGACGGCGATGGTATCCGCTTCGGACCCGGTCGCCGCATATACGAAAAGCCGGGCCGTTTCCGGACGCTCCTTTTCGATGTACTCAAATACCGACCGGCAGATCGCGGCATTTTTCTCTTCCCTGTCCGTGACCCGGTTCCTGGCTTCGATCATTAATTTCCTGAGCAGTCCCATGTTTCCTCCCTGTTCAGCTGTTCTACCAGCGCTTTTGCCGTGCGCACGCCGTCGATCGCCGCGCTGACGATACCGCCCGCGTATCCCGCGCCTTCTCCGGCCGGGTAGATGCCGCGGATGCTGCTTTCATGATCTTCGTTTCTTAAGATCCTGACCGGCGATGAAGTCCTGGCTTCGATCGCGGAAAGTACGGCGTCTTCCCGGTCAAAACCTTTGATCTTCCTGCCGAAAGCCCGGATCCCGTCCATCAGTGCCTCGGTGACCGGCGCCGGCAGGATCCCGCTTAATCTGGCAAAGCCGTAACTTCCCTTCATATCCGGCAATACTTCCCCGAAGCCTTCCGAAAGCCGGTCCAGGTAAAAGTCCTTCAGGAGCTGGACCGGGATCTTTCCCTGCAGCGCCTGGTAAGCTTTTTCTTCAAGCTTTTCCTGGAAACAGACGCCGGAAAGTACGTCGTCGCCCGGGAAATCCGCCTCTGTTACCTGGACGACCAGTCCCGCGTTCGCGTTCCTGCCGTCCCTTTTTGAATTGCTCATCCCGTTGATCACAAGACGTCCTTTCTCGGAAGAAGCATTCACGACGGATCCGCCGGGACACATGCAGAAGCTGTAGACGCCGCGCCCGTTTGCCGCATGCGCCGTCAGCTTGTACGGGGCCGGCCCGAGTTCTTCGTAATCAAACGTCCCGTACTGGGAAAGCGTGATCATCTCCTGCGGATGCTCGATCCGGACGCCGACGGCGAACGCTTTTTTCTCCATCGAAAGCCCGTTGTCTTTCAGCATCCGGATGCTGTCACGCGCGGAATGCCCGAGCGCCAGGATCACACGGGAAAACACTGCTTCCTCTTCTGCCGCGTCCGTATCGGTCCGAATAAAACGGATCCCCTTTACGGCGCCGTCCCGGATCGTAAGGCCGGTCATTTTGGTGGAAAAGCGAAAGGTGACGCCTTTCGCGATCAATTCATTGCGGATGTTCCGTACGATCTCCGGCAGGAGGTCCGTGCCGATATGCGCTTCCGCGTCATACAGGACGTTCTCACCGGCGCCTGCTTCGTAAAAAGTGTTAAGGACGTAGGCGTTCAGACCGTCCGGATCCAGTACGCGTGTATTCAGCTTTCCGTCGGAAAAAGTCCCGGCACCGCCCTCGCCGAACTGAATGTTCGATTCCGGATCAAGCACGCCGCTCTGAAAGAAATGTTCGACGTCCGCGCGCCGTTCATCGACGCGGCGTCCGCGTTCGAATACCGTAACGCGCATGCCGGCTTCCGAAAGGGCTTTCGCCGCAAAGAGACCTGCGGGTCCGCTTCCGATCACCGCAGCCTCTTTCCTCTCTTCCGGGCAGGCCGCTTCCGGCATCCGGAACAGCACCGGGTCTTTTTCGTTGACCGCAAGCTTCAGGACGTAGTGGATCTCCGGTTTCCTGCGGGCGTCGATGCTGCGGCGGAGGATCCGGAGCGAGCGGATGCGGAAACGCTTTCCAGCCGCCCTGAAAACGGCTTTTTCCAGCGTTTCGCGCGTATAGGAGACCGGAACACGGATATCGCTTAAGATCATGGTCTGCCTGCCTTTTCGCCTGCGGTAAAGCCGCTCGCGAATGCAAAATGCAGATTGAAGCCGCCGGTCTCTCCGTCGACGTCGAGCAGTTCTCCCGTCACAAACAGGCCGGGGACCGACCGCACTTCAAAATCATCGTTGACCGCCGAAAGGAGAAGGCCGCCGGCAGAGACCTGGGCTTCCTTCATCGGCGCGGACTTCTGTACGGGATAGGAAAAGGCGTAGATGCGCTGAAGGATCTCCTCCGTATGCGTCTCATCGAGCGCGGAAAGCGGCAGCTGCTCGTAGGAACTTCCGGAAAACAGCGCCATCGCCAGCTTTTTCGGCAGTAAAGCGGAGATATAATCACGAAACGAAAGCGCATTCGTCAGCGTTGCTGCCTTTGCTTCCTTCAGATAAGCAGCCAGTTCCTCCCGTGAAGGCTCTTTTAAAAACGAGATCATAACACACGGGCGTTTGCCGTCCAGCAGGGCCTGATTGACGTCATGTGCCAGCTGGAAGACCGGGATCCCGGAGATCCCGTCTTTCGTCAACTGGATCTCGCCTTCATAAGTCCGCCCGTAAAACGACACGATACCGGGGATACGGACACCGTCCCAGAGGCTTTCATATCCGTTATTGCCGATCAGCCGGGCAAGCGCAGGAAAACAGGGCGCAGCGGTGAGCCCGAAACGTTTCAGAATATCATAAGCTGTAAACGGCTTCGGATCGCTGACACCTGCCGGAGATCCGCAGGCAAGGATCACTTTTCCCGCATGAAAAGCTTCGCTTTCGCTGCGGACGATAAAGCCGTCCTCTTCCTTTTCCACGGAAAGGACGTTCACGCGGCTCCGGACACTGACGTCCAGCGTTTTCAGCGCGCGCTGTAAAACGGTATTGACAGATGATGCCTGGAATGAAGAAGGATAATAACCGCCGTTTCTTTCTGCGGCGTAAAGGCCAAGGTCCCGGAAGCGCGCCAGCACGCGTTCCGCGGGAAAACGTGTCAGGAATCGGTCGAGAAAAGCTTCATCGGAGCAATGATAACGCCGGGCAGAAAGCGCCGTACTGGAAAAATTGCAGCGGCCGTTGCCGCTCACCAGGATCTTTTTCCCGGTCTGTTCTTTTTTCTCCAGCAGCGTAACCTGAGCGCCCTGCTCCGCGGCTGATATGGCGGCGGCCATTCCGGATGCGCCGCCGCCGATCACGATCACTTCTCTGTTCATTTCTTCCTGCCGTTCAGAAGATGGAGTTTGTCAGCCAGCGCGGCAAGCTTCGTCCCGAAGGGGAAGGCAAGCAGCGTCTCCCGGTCAAGACAGCCCGTAAAGAGAACGCCGAAGGCATAAATGAGGACGCCGAGTACGAATCCGATCAGGACGATCAGCAGGTGCATCAGATTGCCGGAAAGGAAACGGCTGACGATAAAGGATACGAAGAAACAGACGATGACCATCGCAAGCGCGGAGATCACCGGCAGGACCAGCGTCTTGACAGGTTCCGGTGCATAACCGGTCAGCCGGTAGATACTGATCATGTTGAGGACGCACATCAGGAGTCCGAAGATCATATAGGCGATGATGACCGCATAGATCTCCAGATGGAACACGTAGATCAGCAGCACCAGGACGCCGGCATGGACCAGCAGTGAGATGAACGCATGGATCACCGGACGTTCCAGATGATTCAGCCCCTGGAGGATCGCGTTCGTCACGGTCGAAAGTGAGAAGAAGATCACCGCCAGGCCGCCGAAGACCAGGTAGCGTTCCGCTTCCGCGGAGATGTTGCCGAACAGGAGCTTCGCGAGATTGCCGCCGATCACGATCATACCGAAGGAACAGGGGATCGCGATCAGGAGCGATACCCGGACCGTCAGGTCCACACGTTCAAGGACGGTCTTTGCATCCTTTTCTACAAAAGCCGCCGTCAGTGAAGGCACCAGCGCGGCGGCGATGGCGGATGCCAGCGCGACCGGCAGGTGGATCAGCAGCAGGTAAGCGTTGTTATAATCGCCCCATACGCCGGAATATTCCTGCAGCGTATATCCTGCGCCGCGCATATAACCGTTGAAGACTGCGTTGTCGATGATATCGATGCAGTTGTAAGCGGCGGTGGAAAGGATGACCGGGACCGCGGTCAGGGTCAGGATCGTAAAAAGACGGCCGTAGCGGCGGATCTTGACGTGGCGGTCCCGCGCCGCGTGGGAACGCAGGGTCCGTCCGTATAAGAAGAACAGGACGCTTAAGAAGATCAGCGCCGCCAGCGCACCCGCGCCGGTACCGATGGTGCCGCCGGCCGCGCCCCAGGCAGCCGCATAGGAACCGCCGTTTTCCGAAAAAGCGAGTTCCTGTCCGTAATTAAAGAGCACAAAGGCCATGCCCACCGAAACAAAAGCGTTGACGATCTGCTCAAGGATCTGGGAGATCGCGGTCGGGATCGTGGTCTGCAGCCCCTGGAAGAAGCCGCGCAGCACGCCAAGTACCGCCATGATGAAGATCGTCGGCGCCATCCACTTCAGCGCGATCGCCGCCATCGGGCTGTTCATCACTTTCGTACAGAAGAAATCCGCGCCGAAGAACGTCAGCAGGCCGAATGCAAGTCCTACCGCGACTGCAAAGATCACGGCGACCAGGACGACGCGCTCCGTCTCCCGCCATTTCTTCAGCGCCACACGCGCGCTGACCATCTTGGAAACGGCGAGCGGCAGACTGTACGAAGACAGCAGGAGGAGGATATTGTAGACCGAGAACGCGGTAGAATAATAACCGCTGCCCTCTCTGCCGATGATCCGGACCATGGGGATCCGGTAGATCATCCCGATCAGCCGTACCAGTACCGATGCCAGGGCGAGGATACCGCCGTGCACCAGGAAATTGTTCTGACTGCCTTTCTGTTTCATCGTAGTTACACCCTTTTCTTTATGTGAAGATCTGTTGGATCCGAGGTACTGTTTATGCGCGTGTGATCCCGATGCCGTCCAGGATCTCGTCCTGCAGCTGTTCCATCTGAAGCCGCATCTCTTCCTCCATATGGTCGAAACCCGTGAGATGCAGCAGGCTGTGGGTGATCAGGAACGCGACTTCCCGCTTTAAGCTGTGGCCGTAGGCTTCTGACTGTGCCTTCGCGTGATCCGCGGAGATCACGATATCGCCCATGAAATAGACGCCGGTCTCAGGATCGAAGACGTCATCCTGTTCTTCGAGCCCGTCGAAATCCGCGGGGACCGCATAATCAGCTGTCGGGAAAGAAAGTACGTCCGTAGCGGCGTCTATGCCGCGGGTCCGCCGGTTGATGTCCCGGATCTCTTCGTCGGTCGTCACCAAAAGGTCTGCGTCCGCCTCATAAGGGCACTCCAGCCGTTCCAGTACCGCCTGAAGTACGCTGTCCGCCGTTTCCTGCAGGGAAAACGGCCAGTTAAGACCGGTCTCATCCTCGATATGTATGCTCATGCTGGCTGCTTCTGCGGTTCTTCTGCCGCTCCTCTTCTTTTTCATAGGCTTCGACGATCTTCTGGACGAGCGGATGGCGCACCACGTCCCGCTTGTCCAGCTCCACGATCCCGATCTCATCGATCTTCTTCAGGATCCGGAGCGCCGCGTCCAGCCCGGACTGCGTCCCGGCAGGCAGGTCCTTCTGGGTCTTGTCGCCGGTAACGATGCATTTGGAATTAAAGCCGATACGTGTCAGAAACATCTTCATCTGGGAAGGCGTCGTATTCTGCGCCTCGTCCAGGATGATAAAGGCGTTGTCGAGCGTTCGTCCGCGCATATAGGCTAGCGGCGCGACCTCGATCTCTCCCTTTTCAAAATGGTTCGTAAAGCTTTCCGCGCCCATGATCTGATAGAGCGCGTCATAAAGCGGACGGAGGTAGGGATCGATCTTGCTCTGCAGGTCGCCGGGAAGGAAGCCGAGCTTCTCTCCCGCTTCGATGGCCGGACGCGTCAGGATGATCTTGTCGACCTCCTGGTTCTTGAACGCCTGGACCGCCATCGCGATCGCAAGATAGGTCTTGCCCGTGCCTGCGGGGCCGACGCCGAAAACGATCATGTTTTTCCGCATGGCGTCGACGTAGGTCTTCTGCCCGACGGTCTTGGGCTTCACGGGGCGGCCGGAAACCGTATGGCAGATCACGTCCTTATCGATCTCGACGATCTCAGAACTGCGGTCTTCCATGGAAAGCGCGATCGCGTAATCCACATTCTGTTCTGTGATCACGTTGCCGCGCCGGGAAAGCTCCGTCAGATCCAGATAGACCTGTTTTGCCCGCTTTACGTTTTCTTCTTCGCCCTTGACGCGGATCTCGCCGTCCCGGAGCACGATCTCGACGGAAAGCGCTTTTTCGATCTTCCGGACGAACAGATCCAGCTGGCCGAACACATTTTTCTGATGTTCAAGCGGTATATCCAGTATCGACTGCGTAACTACCATAAAACTCCCAAAACACGAAATTCTGTCCGGATAAAGAAGCTTTTTTGCTCCCTGTCCGGAAAAACACATAACAGAAGCGCTGCACCGCCCTGCGCCGCATCCCTTCTTTCATCGCTACTATAACACAAAGCAGTTCAGATTGCTATCATTTTTCTCGATAAAAAGACTTGCAAAACAGGAAGTGCCGTGCTATAGTGTGCATGTTGTTCTGCAGCAAATCCACCTGAAGAGGGAGGTGAAAATAGATGTCATCGGTTATCGTCAAGGAAAACGAAACACTGGACAGCGCACTGCGCCGTTTCAAGAGAAACTGCCAGAAGGCCGGTATCCAGCAGGAGATCCGCAAGCGCGAGCATTATGAGAAGCCGTCCGTACGGCGCAAAAAGAAATCCGAAGCGGCGCGCAAGCGTAAATATTGATCGGATATAGAAAGAGCTTCCCGGGAACGGGAAGCTCTTTTTCTGTTATTCCGGATGTTGCTGCTGTCCTCTGTCACGCACGAAGCATGTCAAGGATCTGGTGCGCGACGTAGACGCCGCTCGCCGAAGCATGCGACAGGGAATGCGTCACGCCGCTGCAGTCTCCGATAACGTACATGCCCTTATGGCAGGTCTCCAGATGATCGTCGATCTCCACCTGCATATTGTAGAATTTGACTTCGACGCCGTACAGCAGGGTCTCGTCGTTCGCAGTGCCGGGCGCGATCTTGTCGAGGGCATAGATCATCTCGATGATGCCGTCCAGGATCCGTTTCGGGATCACGAGGGAAAGATCGCCCGGGGTCGCGTTGAGCGTCGGAACGATAAAGCTCTCCCGGATCCGGTCCGTCGTGCTCCGCCTGCCATCGATCAGGTCGCCGAAACGCTGTACGATCACACCGCCGCCGAGCATGTTCGAAAGCTTCGCGATATTCTCCGCATAGGCCGTCGAGTCGTTGAAGGGCTCGGTAAAATGCTTGGAAACGAGCAGCGCGAAATTCGTGTTCTTCGTGTGCTTCGCGGGATCTGCGTAGCTGTGACCGTTCACGGTAACGATACCGTTCGTATTCTCCGTCACGACTTCCCCGTAGGGATTCATGCAGAAGGTCCGTACAAGGTCGTTGTATTTTTCGGTCCGGTAGACGATCTTGCTTTCATACAGTTCATCTGTCAGATGAGAAAAGATCTCCGCCGGAAGCTCCACGCGCACGCCGATGTCCACGCGGTTCGAGAGCGTGCGGATGTTCATGTCCCGGCAGACCTGCTCCATCCACTTACTGCCGCTGCGGCCGACGGAAACGATCAGTTTGTCGGCTAGATAGTCTTCTTTTTCCGTATGGGCAAGATACCCGTCCGCCGTCTTCTCTACACTGATTACCGGTGTGTTGAAGAAAATGTCCATACGGTCCTTCAGGTATTCGTACAGGTTCCCGAGCACGATATAGTTTTTGTCGGTCCCGAGATGACGGACGGAGGCGTCCAGCAGGTGCAGCCGGTTCTGCAGGCAGAGCTTGCGGATGCTGGTGTTGCTCGTTGAATAGAGCTTTGAGCCTTCTCCGCCGTACTTCATGTTGAGGCTGTCCACATACTGCATCAGCTCCGTCGCCTTCTGCTTGCCGATGTATTCGTAAAGCGTTCCGCCGAACTGGTTCGTGATATTATACTTGCCGTCTGAAAAGGCGCCTGCGCCGCCGAAGCCGTGCATGATGGCACAGGTCTTGCAGTGGATGCAGGAACGGACCTTGTCGCCGTCGATCGGGCATCTGCGTTTTTCGAGCGGATTGCCGGTCTCGAACATCGCGACTTTCAGCTTCGGATCTCCGTTCACAAGTTCGTATGCGCTGAAGATCCCGCCGGGACCTGCGCCGATAATGATCACATCGTATTTTTTCATCGATCGTCCTCTTTCGTCTTATCTGCCGTGCTTTCTTTTTTCTTTCCGGGTACCCGCAGTGCCGGTTTTTACGATCACGCCGCCTGCTGCGTTTTCCCCGCTCTTCTTATCTGCTGTCCGTGCACTGTTCTCCCGTTTGGCCGCGGCATTCAGCCGTTCTTCCCGTGCTTCGATCTCCTGACGGAGTTCCGTCAGCGTCTGCAGCTCTGCCGCGCGTTCTTCCTTTTCCGAACGGCGTCTGTACAGTACAAGTATCAGCAGGATCAGCGCAGCCACGACCAGTAAAGAAAGAATGCCGAAAAAGATCAGCAGGGCTCTGTTCGGCTTAACCGTCTCTGCTTCACTGCCGTCAGCCGGGAACACGCGGTCCCCGAATTCTATCGGTCCTATCTCCCCGGCGGGCGGGATCTCGCCCGGCGCTGCGCCGTTTACCGCCTTGTAGGAGATCATGCTTTCATCATCCGCGTTATAGTAATAGTAATCCGGCAGTTTCCTTTCGCCGCGTCTGCCATAGACGAGATAGATCGGACCATCCATATCCGGCGAGCGGAAGGCTTCGACTTTCTGCTCATTGATGATAAGCTCTGCACGTTGAAACCCTTCCGGAACCGTCTTCAGCGTATTTTCGACAGCAAAAAGAAACTGTGTCTTTTTCCAGGTCTT
>CADBQM010000313.1 GCA_902796795.1 uncultured Eubacteriales bacterium | reverse complement strand
GCGCTGGAAAATAAGAACAATTTTGTCGCCTATCTCCGTACACTGTAAAGGGCGGAAAGCCCGGAACGGACCCGGATCGCGGGTCCACAGCACCAGAAAGAGCACGAAACACGCATGAACAAGCTCAGCGAAAACCCCAGATTCCAAAAAGTCATGTCCTGGACGGCCTCGTCGCTCGTGCTGGCATTTTTCCTGCTGGTCACGCTGGGCAGCTACGTCAAGATCAAGACCGTCGTCGTCATCGTCTACACGGTGATTGCGGCCATCCTGCTGATCCCGGTCCTGAAGAAAGGCATTCGTGAATTCCTGCACAGTCCGCTCTTATGGCTGTGGATCGCCTACTGCATCGTCGGGCTCCTGTCGACGGTCTTCATCGCGAAGGAGCGGGATATGTACATCCTGATCTCCGAAGTGACGTTCACCTTCATTCTTTTCAGCCTGACCCGCCACATCCGTTACGAAGACTTTTTCAAGCTGTTCCGGATTTACGTGCTCATCCTCGTACTGATCGCGTTCTTCCAGAGCATCACCGGGATCCTGGTCTTCCAGTTCCTGAAAGAAGGGACGCAGTTCATCGCCGAAGACAAGACGCACGGGATCCTGAGCCTTTTCGAATACCGGCATTATTTCGGCTGCTATATCCTGCTGGCCTTTTTCTCGCTGTTCTTCTATCCGGCGCGGTATCTCGTCCTGAACCTGCTCTACGGGGCGGTCTTCCTGCTGGCCGTCGTGCTGACCTATACGCGCTGCATCTGGATCGCGTTCGTCGTCGGGATGCTGCTGCTCCTGGTATTCGCGCTCGTACAGCTTGTGAAAAGGAACCAGGCGGGGGAGAAGCGCGGCCGGAGGAAGCTCAGCCGGGGCAGCATCATCGTGCTCATCGTTTTCGCGCTCGCGGCGGTCGTTTTCGTGATCGTCTTCCGCGAGAGCTTTGCATCGATCTGGGCACGGGCGATCAAACGCATCACGGTGCTGAATCCGAAGCAGAATTCCTGGTACAACCGGATGTTTACGATCATCAACGGGCCGAAGTACCTTTTCGCAAACCCGAAGCTGCTGCCGATCGGCGGCGGCGCGGGCTCCGCGCTGAAGTGGCTCGAGACCGTGGAGGGCGCCCGTTTCCGCGGCGCGATCGACTGCCAGTACGTCCATACGCTCTTAGAGACCGGCGTGATCGGCCTTACGCTTTTCCTTGCGATGATCGTCTATACCTTCATCCGCTTTTTCCGTTCCAAAGAAAAAGAAGAACAGCTCTTCGCGCTGGAATACCTCGCGGTGGCAGCGGCGCTGTTCTTCTTTGAAGCAGTCGTTGTGAATTCTTCGGTCTACGCGCTGTGGGTGTTCGTGCTCGTTTCCCTCTGCCGGCGGTCCTCCCTCTCCCATAAGAGATCCAGCGGGACCATGAAGAGGCAGAGCACCGCAAGCACCAGATAGCTCACCGTCAGGCCGAAGCGGTCGCCCAGGCTGCCGGTGATCATCGGGCCGACAAACATCCCGAGGCCGTAGAGCGTCTGGAAGAGACCCATCGCCGTCGCGCGTTTTTCGCCGGGGAAGTGGCGGATGGCCAGGCCCATCTGGTAGGCGAGCATCGAGCCCTGGAAGAAACCGGCGAGCGCCTGGATCATAAACAGCACGGCGAGGTTCTTCGCGAAGGGGAAGAGGACGGCCGCGACCGCAAAGCCGCAGGCGGAGATCGAAAGGCGGATGCCGTCCCGGATCTTCCGGACCGCCGGGAGGCTGTTCATCAGCGAGCCCGTGATCGCGAAGACGAGGTTGATGATCCCGAGGATGCTCCGCATCAGCGCGTCCGCACCGAGCTCGGTCGCCAGGATCGGCGTAAAGCCGGAGATCGTACTCTGCAGGAAGATCTGGATCAGCAGCATCGAAAAAGAAAGATAAAGAAGGCGTTTGTCTAAAGCGATCTTTAAAAAGTCGCGAAGGCCCGCCTTCCTTTTCTGTTCCGGGACACGTTCCGTGATAAAGAGGCTTAAGCCGAAGCCGATGACCGCGCCGGCTGCCGCGACGACGAACATGGCGCGGTAGCCCGAGAAGGCAAGGAGCAGCGCGCCGGAGATCGACATTGAAAGGACCTGGCCGGCGTAGTTGAAGATGTTCAGCTTATTCAGCGCCTTCGGCGATTCCTCTTCCTTAAAATAGGAGGAATAAAGCACGGTCGCGACGACCCAGGTCGCGGAGGCGAAGCCGGAGAAGGTCCGGGCGACGACCATCATGGCCGGAGAATCGAAAAAGAGGAAGAGGAGGCTTGCGGTGAGTGCGAGCAGGAAGCCGGAACTCACGAAGAGCTTCCGCCTGCCGATACGGTCGGAGATGATGCCGAGCGGGACCCGGAGGACCGTCTGCCCGAGGCCGTAGCCGCCGGTGATCATGCCGATGACCGTGAGGCTCACGCCCATTTCCTTGGCGTAGGCCGTCAGATTCGGCACATAGGCATACTGGGCGAACCAGAAGAAGAGGATCGCCGTCTGATAGAGGATGATGCGTGGCTTTTCGGCTGTCTGTTTCATTTTTCACCGCTGCTCCGGAGATCTTTTGGACGCGCCCGGCGTCCCTGCATGTTTCTGCCCCTGTTATACCACAAATCCGGCGGAGTGAAAGAAGAAAAATGCGCTCAGACGGCGCTGAGAGCGGCACCTTCCGATTGACATACAAACGCCATTTCTGTTATCATAGCAGATAGTGAATGCAAGACGCATCACCACAACAATCTCTCAAATTACGGAACGGGAGGAACGAATCACATGCAATACACAAAAGAAGTAGAAGAGATGGTTTGTGTTGCAAAAGGCCCGAACCACGGTCCCGCGCCTATCCCCGAGGAAGGCAAGTGGATTCAGGCTAAGGAAATCAAGGACATTTCCGGCTACACCCACGGCATCGGCTGGTGCGCCCCCCAGCAGGGCGGCTGCAAACTCAGCCTGAACATTAAAGACGGCATTATCGAGGAAGCCCTGGTCGAGACCATCGGCTGCTCCGGCATGACCCATTCCGCGGCCATGGCGAGTGAGATCCTTCCCGGTAAGACCATCCTGGAAGCCCTGAACACCGACCTGGTGTGCGACGCGATCAATACCGCGATGCGCGAACTGTTCCTGCAGGTGGTCTACGGCCGTACCCAGTCTGCGTTCTCCGACGACGGCCTCCGGATCGGCGCCGGTCTGGAAGACCTGGGCAAGGGCCTGCGCTCCATGGTCGGCACCATGTACGGCACCCGCGCGAAGGGCACCCGTT
>CADBQM010000312.1 GCA_902796795.1 uncultured Eubacteriales bacterium | reverse complement strand
GCGCATCATCGACCTCGCGCTCGCGCTTGGCAGCCGCGTCGTCACGACGCATATCGGCGTCGTACCGGAAGACGTTCACAGCGATACTTATCAGACTTTACAGGAAGCATGCAATGAGCTTGCGGCATACGCGGGCGCACGGCATGCTTTTTTTGCCGTCGAAACGGGGCCGGAACCGGCCGCGCGGCTGAGAAGCTTCCTGGACAGCCTGGACAGCCGGGGCGTTGCGGTGAACCTGGATCCCGCAAACCTTGTGATGGTGAACGGGGACGATCCCGTCGGCGCTGTCCGGACACTTGCGCCTTATATCGTCCATACGCACGCCAAGGACGGCGTCATCTACCGCAGGATCGACGCGGAAGCCTTTTATACCGGGAAGATCGGGAGCGAAGGCTATTTTGAAGAAGTCCCGCTCGGAAAGGGCGGCGTGGACTTCCCCGCCTATCTTTCCGCGCTGAAGGACGCCGGTTATGACGGCTATCTCACGATCGAACGCGAAGTCGGCGCGGATCCCGCGGCGGACATCCGCGAAGCCGTACAGTTTCTGAAAGCACTGATCTGAATCGGGAGGAGCAGGATTCATGCATAAGAACATCAAGGAAAAGGTCCGCGTCACGACGGAAGTCCTGGCAAAGCACATTGAAACACCGCTGTTTTCGCTGGAAGAGATGGAAGTGCTTCCGTCCGGCTACCGGAAAGCGGACGAATTCCCGCCGGAGGACGCGCCTTACCGTGCTTTCCGGCGGCATGAGCGCGTGCACGGAAAGGACAGCCATTTCTGGTTCCGCGCGTCTTTTGATACCCCGGCTGCGGAAGACGGGAAATCGCTTGCGCTGAAGTTCACGACCGGCGCGGAAGGCGGCTGGGACGCTACGAACCCGCAGGGCCTTTTGTATCTGAACGGTACGCTCATAACGGGGACGGACGTCAACCACCGGACGGCCTGTCTTTCGCCGGAGACACATTATGAGATGCTGCTGTATTTCTACACGGGGATGGGGGACGCTTATCTCGACCTGCTGGCCGACGTCATCCTCATCGACGAGCGGACCCGCGCGCTTTATTATGACCTCCGCGTGCCGTATGAAGCGATGCTCTGTTATCCGGAGAAAGACTACACACACATCCGCATCCTGAAATACCTGGAGGCGGCCTGCAACCGGATCGACTTCCGGAAGATCGGCTCGCCCGCCTATTACGAGAGCATAAAAGAAGCGTCAGAATTCCTGAAGACGGAATTCTACGGCAAGGAATGCGGGAACGCGGACGCTTATACAAGCTACGTCGGCCATACGCACATCGACGTCGCCTGGCTCTGGACGCTCGCCCAGACCCGCGAGAAGGCGCAGCGCTCGTTCGCGACGGTCCTGTACCTGATGGACCGCTTCCCGGAATACGTCTTCATGTCTTCCCAGCCGCAGCTCTTCAAGTACGTGAAGGAAGCCGCGCCGGCGCTTTATGAAAAGCTGAAGGAAAGGATCGCCGAAGGCCGTTTCGAGGTCGAAGGCGCCATGTGGCTGGAAGCCGACTGCAACCTGACCTCCGGCGAGAGCATCGCGCGCCAGCTGATCCACGGCAAGCGCTTCATCAAAGAGGAGTTCGGCACGGATTCGCATATCCTCTGGCTTCCCGACGTCTTCGGCTACAGCGCCGCGCTGCCGCAGCTTTTGAAGCTCGCCGGCGTGGACCGTTTCGTGACCTCCAAGATCAGCTGGAACGACACCAACAAGCTGCCCTATGACACCTTCCTCTGGCAGGGGATTGACGGGAGCGAGGTCTTCTCTTATTTCCTGACGGCCCGCGACCATGATCCGAAAGCGGAGAACGATACCGGGACAACGTATAACGCCCACGTCCGCCCGACGACGAACCTTGGGACCTGGGAGCGCTACCAGCAGAAAGAATACAACAATGAGACCATCGTGACCTACGGCTACGGCGACGGCGGCGGCGGACCGACGGAGGAGATGCTGGAGACGCTCAGGCGCCTGACGCCCGGCATTCCCGGACAGCCGAAGGCCGGGATCTCCCGCGCGGGCGATTTCCTGGACCGCGTCGAAAAGAACTTCTATGAAAACGCCGCGCTCCTGAAGCGTACGCCGCGCTGGGTCGGGGAACTGTATCTGGAATATCACCGCGGCACCTATACGAGCATCGCAAAGAATAAACGGAATAACCGGAAATCGGAGTTCCTGCTCGCCGACACGGAAGCACTGGCCATGATCTCGTCGCTCCTTTTCGGTACCGAATACCCGAAGGAACTGCTGTACCGGAACTGGGAGACCGTCCTTTTGAACCAGTTCCACGACATCATCCCCGGTTCCTCGATCTTCGAGGTCTATGAGGACTGCGACCGGATGTACGCCGCGCTCCGGAAGGAAGTCGGCGACGTGTGGAAGAATGCGGTCTCCAGGCTCGCGAAGAGCCCGGAAAAGGCCGGGATCTTCGTCTATAATCCCAACGGCTTCCAGGCGTCTTCCTACGTCTGTCTGCCAGGCGGAAAGATGATCTACGCGGCGGATATCCCGGCGCTCGGCTACCGGGTGATCGATCCCGAGGAAGGGAGCGCTTCGCCGTTCGTCCTTTCGAAGGAAGCGGTCGAGACGCCGTACTACCGGATCCGTTTCGACGAAGCGATGTGCATCACAAGCCTCTACGACAAGGAGAACGCGCGGGAGATCGTCCCCGAAGGCAGCTGCTTCAACCGGCTGCGGGCCTTTGAAAACTATCCGCTCGCCTATGACAACTGGGAGATCTCCAATTACTACGAGCAGAAGTACTGGGATATCACCGAGGTCGTGAGCGTGCGGACGTTTGAGGACGGCGGGACGGCGGGCCTCATCGTCGTCTACCGCTACATGGATTCCGTGATCGAGCAGACGATCACCGTCTATGAGAAGAGCCGCAGGATCGACTTCGAGACCTATGCCGACTGGCACGAGGACCATATCCTGCTGAAGGCGCTGTTCCCGGTCAACGTGAAATCGGAGGAGCTCCGCTGCGAAGTACAGTACGGACACGTGAAGCGGCCGACGCACCGCAACACCTCCTGGGACGAGGCAAGGTTCGAGGTCTGCGCGCATAAGTGGGTCGACCTCTCCGAAAACGGCTACGGCGTCAGCATCCTGAACGACTGCAAGTACGGGCACAGCTGCCTCGGCAATGTGATGACGCTTTCCCTCATCAAGACGGGCACCTATCCGAACGAACACGCCGACCAGGGGCACCACAGGTTCACCTACGCCGTACTGCCGCATGCGGGTTCTTTTGAGGAAGCGGATACGGTGCAGGAGGCGTATCTCCTGAACCGGCCGATGACGGCATGTGAGACGCCGGGCGGCGGCAGCGGGAAGGAAAGCTTCTCCCTGGCTTCTGCCGACCAGCCGAACGTTCTCATCGAAGCTGTCAAGATGGAAGAGGACGGGGACGGCATGGTCGTCCGCCTCTATGAGTGCATGAACAGAAAGACCGACGCCGTGATCCGTTTCGGCGTCACGGCAGACGAGATCGTCCGGACGGACCTGCTCGAAAACGAAACGGAAGCGCTCGGAAACGGCAGCGAGGTACGCCTGTCGCTCCGCGGCTTTGAGATCGTAACGCTGCTGCTGCGTAGCGTGAAGCCCTGCTGAAGCGTTTGAAAACCGTAAATAAATAACAAAAGATAAAATAAGAAAAAGGAGAAAAGTATGGAAGGAAAGTTTTTCTGCACTTCAGACGCCCCGGTCGTCGAGACCAGAGCCGGCAAACTGCGCGGCTATTATTTCGACGGCGTTTACAACTTCTTCGGCGTACGCTACGCGACCGCAAAGCGCTTTGAGATGCCGGAAGAAGTGAAACCCTGGGAAGGCATCAGGGACGCGCTGGCCTACGGCAAGATCTGCCCGCTGCTCGACGATCCTTCGCCTTCGGACGAGATCGTGGTCCCGCACCGCTTCTGGCCG
>CADBQM010000311.1 GCA_902796795.1 uncultured Eubacteriales bacterium | reverse complement strand
TCCCCGAACCAGACCGTGATCTTTACTTCACGGTATACTGCCTTATCGCCGAACATCTGGTCAAACTCCCGGACGGTCTCAAATTCGACGCGGTCAAAGCTGTTCAGCACCTTCCCGTATTCGTACTTCTCCACCATCGAGAGGATCTCTTTCTGCCGCACTTCCCAGGGGACGGTCTTATCCGGCCACACTTCCGGGATGTTGCGTTCTTTGATCAATTCCTTCAGCATTCTAAAGACCTCCTTTTATCAGCCGCAGCTGTATCTTTTCTCTTTATTTCTATATTAAACTGTTTTGTGCACAATGCAAGCGCACTTTTGATCAATTATCTGACCGGGTCCGCATGGATCAGGCGTTCATAAATGAAAGGAAATGCAGCCAGTCTTCACGGGACAGATAATGCGCACCTTTTCTTAAATGGAAGCCGAGATCCCCGGCTGTAAAGACGTCGCCCGTTTCCGGCAGGCGGTCCGCCGCGATAAAACCCTTCCGTCCCAGTGCTTCATAGACTTCCGACGCTGCAGCAAGCGCCGAGTACATCGACTGCTCGTCCGCCCAGAGATCGTCGTCCCCCGCGCCGACGTAGACTTTCCTTGGCGCACAGGCCGCGATCAGGAAATGCTGATCATAAGGAAGCTCCGGCGTACGGTCCACATAGGAAGCGAACTTCCGGTTGAACCAATAGGGAAAGACCCGGACCAGGTCTTCCAGCTTTTCCCCGCGCATGCCGCGGAACAGCGCCGCGCCGCCGGCACCGGAGGCATTGGCAAAGATATACTGGAAACGCGGATCCTCCATGCCCGCGACCAGGGCGGTCTTCCCAAGGCGGGAATGCCCCGCGACCGCAGCGCGCGTCATGTCGAGTTCCGGCAGTGTTGCCGCGTAGTCGAGCACGCGGGAGGCCGCCCAGGCCCAAACCGCGATCTTGCCGGCCGGGTCGTCTTCCTGCCCGGCGTTCAGGAGCGGATAGATCCCGTCCGTATGTTCGCCGAGACGCAGCGCGGAAGCCCTGTCGTCCCTCGTTACTTCCTGATAATTAAAGCCGAGATAGGCGATGCCCTGTTCCAGCATCTCCTCTATCGGCGGATCATAGCCGGGCTCGGTAAACATAAAGGAAATGTGGACCACGAACGGATGCTTCCCTTCCCTGCGGGGAAGGATCACGGTCACCGGGAAAGAAAAACTGTCTTCCCCGCGCCCGTCCGTTTCCTGAAGCACCAGCCGGATCATCACCTTTTTGAAGCTGCCCTTGCTGGCAAGATACTTCGGGTCCTCGTAGAACGTCTCATAGCTGACGGACTTCACTTCCCGCCGGACCTTACCGTACTCATTCTCCTCCAGGATCCTGACGAGTTCGTTCCGCCTTATTTCAAAAGGCACGTTTTTGTCCGGCCAGACGGCCGGGAGCGCCCGTTCTTTCAGGCATTCACTGATCATTTTCAGTCCTCCGTAAACCCATGTTCTTCCGGATCCACAGAAAGTTCCTCCACTTTCATGTTTTCGATCCGTACAAAATGTCCGCGTTCGACGGCCAGGATCACCTGGTCGATCGCGGTCTCTTCGCCCTGTATCTCCATCAGCACGGAGCCGTCCCACTCGTTCCTCACAAAACCGCTGCAGCCATAGAGCCGCGCGGCTTCCCGTGCGCGATAGCGGAAGCCGACGCCCTGTACCCATCCGTAAAAACGGATCCGTTTTCTTACCGTACTCATCCTGGTTTTATTGTAGCACGGCGGGAAAGTGAAGTCACCCGGAAGTTCAAAAAAACGGCTGCCCGGGCGTCCGGACAGCCGTCTTTTATCTTCTTTTTTTCAGTACAGATCAGCCGAGCTTCGGCAGCTTCGCGATGCTGGCCGCGATATCTTCGTCGGTCGGGATCTGGTCGGTCATAAGGCCGTCATGGAACTTCTCGTAAGCCACCATGTCAAAGTAACCGGTACCGGTCAGGCCAAAGACGATGTTCTTCGCTTCGCCGGTCTCCTTGCACTTCAACGCCTCGTCGATCGCTACGCGGATCGCATGGGAGCTTTCCGGTGCGGGCAGGATGCCTTCCACGCGTGCGAACTGCTCTGCCGCTTCGAAGACGTCCGTCTGGTAGACGGAAGTAGCTTCCATGTAGCCGTCGTGATACAGCTGGGAAAGCAC
>CADBQM010000310.1 GCA_902796795.1 uncultured Eubacteriales bacterium | reverse complement strand
GGTCTTCGTATTCAGCGGCTCGATGATGAGCTGCATCCTCGCTTCTTCCAGCACCGGCACGCAGGCCTTCAGGGTCCGGACCGTACTTTCGTGCTGGACTTCCCGGGAAAGCCCCGGGACCTCGTCGCCGACGCGGGAGATGATCTTCGTCACGCCGAGCTTTTTCGCGACGGGGATCGTTTCTTTCAGCGCTGCCACATAAGCTTCCAGCCGGGAAGGATCATTCAGCGGTTCGCGGTTCAAAAGACCGTGTGTCACCATATGAAGGCCCGTACGTTCTTCTTCCGCTTTCAGCGTATCAATGCCATACATGCCCGGGTTCCAGATCTCAAAATACCCGTATCCGGCTTCCTTTACCGCATCCAGTGCTTCCGCAGGCGGGACGTCCCGGAATACGGCGGGCAGACAGATCGAATATACCATGATCAGCCTCCGATCTCCTCCGTTACCTTCTTCAGGCTCTCGATGATCGGCAGGTACTGCGGGCACTGTGCTTCGCAGGCACCGCATTCCACGCACTGCTCGGGGCTCGCGTTGTCACGCTGCAGCCGCTTGTAATCCCAGTTGCCGGGCCCTAAGTTGTTGTACATGAACGCGTTGTTCCAGGCGCGGAACGCGGCCGGGATGTCGACGCCGTTCGGACAGGGCATGCAGTAGCGGCAGCCTGTGCAGCCGATCTTGGTACGCGCGTTGTAAGCGTCGCGGACGTCCTTGAAGAGCTGTACTTCTTCCGGGGAAAGTTCGTCGGACTCTTCCTTGTTGAAAATGGCGAGGTTGTCTTCGAGCTGCTCCATCGTCGTCAGGCCGGAAAGGATCGTGCCGACTTCCGGATGCGACTGCAGGAAACGGAACGCCCATTCGACCGGCGAACGCTTCACCGGGAAAGCATCGTAAACGGCCTGTACGTTCTCCGGCGCGTTGGCGAGCTTGCCGCCTAAAAGGCCTTCCATGATGACGACCGGGATCCCCAGGGAGCCGGCGAGCTCAAGGCCCTTCGTCCCGGCCTGGTTCTCGACGTCCATGAAGTTATACTGGATCTGGACCATATCCCAGTCATAATCCTTGATGATATACTCGAATTCCTCGTAGGAGCCGTGGAACGAGCAGCATTTATAGCGGATCTTTCCTTCCGCCTTTAATTTGTCGAACCACTGCGGCAGGCCGACGGCCTTGGCATGCTCCCATTTATCCTTATTCAGGCCGTGCATCAGGTAGAAATCGATGTGGTCGGTCTGCAGCCGTTTGAGCTCGGTCGCAAGGATCTCTTCCGCGTCTTCGATCTTCTGTACGCGGTCCGGCGGGATCTTGGTCGCGATATTGACCTTTTCACGGTAGCCGTCCAGGAGCGCTTCGCCCAGGATCTCTTCCGAATGTCCGCCGATATAGACGTAGGCCGTGTCGATATAGGTCACGCCGCCGTCGATGGCGCCGCGGATGATATTCTTTGCCAGCTCGTCGTCGGTCACGTTTTTGCCGTCCACCATCTTCCCGGTGAAACGCATGCAGCCGAGTCCGAACGCGGAATTCTGAATGCCGAGCTTGCCGAAATTGCGCATCTTCATCACAAATACCTCCTGTAAAAACTTCTGTTCTGTCCTTTCGCTTCCTGCGAAACATATCAATTTAGTTTTATCATGATGCAGTTTATTTGTAAAGTAAGGAAAGTGCCTGCCATGATTGAAAATTAATGGAAATGCGGGTATAATCGAAACAAATGTTCGGAGGAGGAGGTTTTCCCTGAGCGAAGTCTATATCCTGGAGGTCCACAAGACCCCCGACCGGTATAAAAAGCCTTTCGGGCGGCGCTACGAACAGCGCGGTCCCTACTGGCGGTACGTCGGCGGGGAAAGGGACACGGCCCGCCGGGAAAAGCGGCTGAGCCGGAAGGGCTACCGGACCATCCGTTATACCGACGACTTCAAGCGCGGCGCAAGCTACCGCTCCGCCTTCTTCAACAACACCGCTCCCGATCTTTTCGGGCGCTACCAGTGCGCCTACTGCGGCCGGAAGCTGCCCTATGCCAAGGTCACGGTCGACCACATCATCCCGGTCGGCGCGGCAAAGCGCAGCGAAAAGCTCCGCAAAAAGCTGCATGGAAAAAGCGTCAACGATCCCATGAACCTCGTCGCTTCCTGCAAACGCTGCAACCAGAAAAAGGGCATGGAGACCGGGCACTGGATCCTGAAAGCACGCCTTGGCCGGCATCCTCTTTACCATTTTCTCAAGAAGCTCGTGATCATCGCCGCAGTACTCTTTTTCCTGTGGCTTTTGTACCGTTTCCTGCCGGAGCTCTTTCCGGCGCTTCGTCCCGTTTTCCGCGCGGCGGAAGATACGGTTACGGCCTTCCTCCGGCCGGCGATCGACCGGATCCTCGCATTTTTCCGGAGTATATAAAAATAGGCGGCCGTTAAACCAGCCGCCTGTTTTATTCTGATATGCACACTTACTTCAGCGTCTCTGCAAGCTCGTCGATCACGCCGAGATCCCAGGCGAGCCTTGCGAGCACGTACTTATCCTTGACGTCCTTCGTTGCCATGAAGACTTCGCCGAGGTCGCTCTCGATTCCGATCTCCGTCGGATGGACCGGTGCTTCGACCGAACGCATCAGCGCGATCATCTCTTCCTTCTTCGGCAGTTCTTCGATCACTTTCCGGAGCTCGTCCCATTTCTCAAGAATGATATCCAGCCGTTTCGCATGCTTTTCAAGATCGTATTTGCCGTCGACTTCTTCGTTCCGGATCATGCTCTTCGCGCCTTTTCCGACCAGCGCCGTGAGCTTCTTAAACCAGGCCTCCTTATCAAAGGATGCGGCATAGGCAAGCGCCTTTTCGCGGTCCGGGCGGATCTTGATAAGCTCCTCGTAAAGACCGGCGGAAAGGATCGTCCCGATCGACGCCTGTGTGCCGTGCATGCCCGTCGTCGTCCCGTACTCCAGGCCCCGCATATCCCAGATATGGGAGAAATAATGCTCGCCGCCGGAAGCTGGACGTGTATTCTGGGCGTAGGTCATGCCCATGCCGGCCAGCACCAGGCCTTCAAAGACCGTCTTCACCGCCCCGTCATCCCGCGCGAGCAGCCCCGGCGCGTTATTCACGCAGGTCTCCAGCGCTTCCTGCATCATATCATAGATGTACTGGCAGAAATATTCGTCGTTGATGATATGGGAGAGTTTCCACTCCAGCAGGCCGATATACTTCGCGACCATGTCGCCGAGACCGCTCTTCAGCATGTCGATCGGCGCGTTCTTTAAAATATCCACGTCGCCGACGATCACGTCCGGCACCTTCGAGGGAACGGTCGATTTCAGGCCGTCCACATCCATCGAAGAAGAATAGGACGCATAGCCGTCCACGGAAGGCGCGGTAGCGATGCTCATATAAGTATAATGGCCGCAGGCGGAAAAGACCTTACAGCAGTCGTTGATGACGCCGGAACCGACGCCGATCACGCCGTCGCAGGAAAGGTCGAAATGCAGCACGATCGAACCCACACTCTCCTCTTCCGGTTTGATCACGTCCTTGTCAAAAACATAGAGCACATAGGGGACGCCGGCATCCGTAAGGATCTCCGCAAGTTCCTTTGCCGCCGCGGCATAGGTGTTCTTATCCGCGACGATGTAGGGCTTTTTAATGCCGTGCTTTTCAAGCAGTTCCGGCACGCGCCGGATCACGCCGTTTCCCGTCACCAGTTCAAGATTGCTGACGTGCTCCCTCCCGCAGGGGCAGTCATAGATATTGTGCAGTTCTCTCATTTCCGATGCTCCTCCCGGCCGCTGATGGCCTGATGTCTGTTATTTGCTTCGCTGTTGCTTATTTATTTCAGTTCCAGTTCCACCGGGGAGTGGTCGCTCCCATAGATCTCCGTATGGATCTTCGCGTCCTGAAGGCGGTCCTTCATGCCGTCTGAAACGATGAAATAATCGATGCGCCAGCCCACGTTCCGCTCACGCGCTTTCATCCGGTAGGACCACCAGGAATAGGCGTCCTTTACGTCCGGATAGAAATAGCGGAAGCTGTCGATAAAACCCGCGGCGAGCAGCTCCGTCATCTTCCCGCGCTCCTCATCCGTAAAGCCCGGATTCATGTGGTTCGTCGAAGGATTCTTGAGGTCGATCTCTTCGTGCGCGACGTTCAGGTCACCGCAGAAGACCACCGGCTTCTTTTCCCGTAAGCCGCACACGTAGGTGCGGAAAGCGTCTTCCCAGTCCATCCGGTAGGCCAGGCGCTTCAGCCCGTCCTGGGAATTCGGCGTATAGACCGTGACCAGGAAAAAGTCCGGAAACTCGAGCGTGATCACCCGGCCTTCCGTATCATGTTCCGGGATCCCGATCCCGTAAGCGACGGAAAGCGGCTCCTGCTTCGTGAATACCGCCGTCCCGCTGTAGCCCTTTTTCTCCGCGTAGTTCCAGTACTGGTGGTAGCCGGGCAGGGAAAGCGCGATCTGCCCCGCCTGGAGCTTGGTCTCCTGCAGGCAGAACACGTCTGCGTCGAGCGCTTCAAACGCTTCCATAAAGTTCTTTCCGTAAACGGCGCGCAGGCCGTTGACGTTCCATGATACCAGGCGCATAGGGTATTCTTTCCTCCCGCATTTTCATCCGCTGCCGGACAGTGCAAATATATCACAGCCGCAGGGTGAAAACAATCGGAAACTGCCCTTTTCATTGACTTTTCGACACCGGCTGTACTATAAATAATGCGGGCTTTCCTCGAGGCAGGGATCCCCGGACATCATAGCTCAGAGGTACACAGAGTGAATAAGGAAAAGCAGCTCCGGCTCGGCGTCATCGGCACCGGGAATATGGGGCTTGGACATCTTGATAATATCGCGGCCGGGCTCTGCCCTCACGTCCGCGTCACCGCGGTATGCGATATCCGGAAGGAGCAGCTTGAAAAAGCACTGCAGCGCGTTCCGGAAGCGGTTCCGTTTGACAATGCGGAGGCGCTCATGGACAGCGGCCTTACAGACGCGGTCCTGATCGCGGTCCCACACGAACTGCATCCTGTCTATGCCGCAGAAGCTTTTCAGCGCGGCCTTCACGTGCTGACCGAAAAGCCGGCCGGCGTCACGGTCTCTTCCGTGCGGAAGATGAACGCGGCGGCAGAAGCATCCGGGAAGAAATTCGCGATCATGTTCAACCAGCGGACGAACCCGCTGTTTCAGAGAGCGCACGAACTGGTCTTCTCCGGCGCCCTCGGAGAACTGAAGCGCGTCGTCTGGATCGTGACCAACTGGTACCGCACGCAGTCCTATTATGACTCGGGCTCCTGGCGCGCCACCTGGAACGGCGAAGGCGGCGGCGTGCTCCTGAACCAGGCGCCGCACAATCTTGACCTGCTGCAGTGGATCGCCGGGCTCCCCTGCCGCCTGCATGCCTTTATCGGCTTCGGCCGCTACCACCATATCGCCGTGGACGACGACGTCACTCTCTACGGCGAATACGAAAACGGCGCATCCCTGACCTTCATCACGACGACCGGCGAAGCCCCGGGCACGAACCGCCTCGAGATCTCCGGCGACCGCGGGAAGATCGTGATCGAGGGCGGGAAGCTGAAGCACTGGCAGCTCAGGGAAGCCGAGCGGGAATTCTGCTTCGAAAAGAAAGAGGGCTTCTATGAAGCCCCCCTGGATTACAGTGAATATGAAGCGCCGGAGCCCGACGGACATCCGATCCTGTTGGAGGATTTTGCGCTGTCCGTCCTCGAAGACCGCGCGCCCCGGGTGCCCGGCGAAGAAGGGATCCGCTCGCTGATGCTGATCAACGCGGCCTATCTCTCCGCCTGGACGAACGAGACCGTTACGCTGCCCGCGGACGAAGCGCGTTTTGAAGCCCTCCTGCAGGAAAGGCGGGAAGCGGAAAGCGCTGCGGGAGCGCAGGTAAAGAAACCCGAAACCCCCGGAAAAAACGCTCCGGAAGACCCGGATGCGCTGAAAAAGCGCTGGCAGGTCCGCTGGTAAAAAGCATATCCCTTCCGGCGGACAGCGCTGTCCTTCAGATAACGTTCATACTTCCATATAGCCGCAGAGGAAGCGGCCTGCCACAGCGGCGTACAGGAGGAAGCGGGAGACGTCCAGCACGATCAGGTCGCCTGTCTCCGGAAAGCGGACAAGAAGGAGCTTTTCCGCGGCCTTCCGTACGTCGATGTCAAAAGTTTCCCCGCCAAGCGTAAGGCTGCCCGCACCGAAGACCGCGGGAAGGATGACTTCCGGTGCCATGGAGAGCTCGGTCGCAAGATCCTGAAGCCCCGTGTCTTCGGGACAGTCTTCCGGCCGGATCACGCGCTCCGCTTCTTCGTCATAAAGGTACAGCGCCTG
>CADBQM010000309.1 GCA_902796795.1 uncultured Eubacteriales bacterium | reverse complement strand
GGCAGGAGAACGGCGGTGTTTCGCGTGCGCGGAACACCGGCCTTTCGCGTGTTACGGGGGATTACGTCAGTTTTCTCGACGCGGACGACCTCCTGCTTCCCGGCTTCCTTGCCGATATGGCGGAACGGATCGGGGATGCGGACGTCTGCGTCGGCGGCAAGCGCTTCCTGAATACGAAGAGCGGCCGGCTTTATGGCGGACGCTGTCCTTCCTATACCGGGGACTTAAAAACGGTGCGCCGTCACCTTTTTCCTTCGCTCCGGCTGATGCGCGGCGTGACGGGGCGGCTCTTCCGCACGGCGGTCATCAAAAAGAACGGCCTTACGTTCCGCGAAGAACTCCGCTACGGCGAGGACATGGTCTTTAATTTCGACTTTTTCATGCACATCCGGCAGGCTGTTTTTACCGGTAATGCATTCTATATCTACAGAACAGATAATCCGGATTCGCTTGTCCACCGGGAAAGCCCCTTTTTCCTGAAACAGTGGAAGATGCAGCGCGCCTGCACCGCGCGTCTCCGGAAGGAAGCAAAGAAACATGAACATTTTTGACATCATCGGACCCGTAATGGTCGGGCCCTCCAGCTCCCATACCGCGGGGGCGGTCCGGATCGGCCATACGGCGAGGAAGCTTCTTAGAGAGCCGGTCCGGGACGCTGAGATCCTGCTGTACGGCTCTTTTCTGGTGTCCGGAAAGGGACACGGCACCGACTGCGCGATCGTGGCCGGCCTGCTCGGCATGAAGGAAGACGACCGGAACATCCCGGACAGCTTCCGGATCGCCCGGGAACGCGGCATGAGCTTCCGCTTCGGGGAAGCGACCGAACTCGTGGACGCACATCCGAATACCGCGGTCCTGAAGCTCACCGGCGAATCCGGCAAGAAGCTGGAACTCGTGGCGGAGTCGGTCGGCGGCTCGCGGATCAATATCCGGACGCTGAACGGCTTCCCGGCAGATTTTTCCGGCGAGAGCCCGACACTCATCGTCTATAACCAGGACCGGCCGGGCCTCGTTTCCGAGGTCGCGAGCATGCTCTCCAGGGAGGACGTGAATATCGCGACGATGCACCTGCACCGCTCGAACCGCGGCGGCACCGGCGTCATGGTCATCGAATGCGACCAGGAGGTGCCGAAGAGCACAAGGACGAAGCTTTCCCTTGCCGAGGGCATCAAAAAGGTCACTTATTACAGCCTGAAGGATCAGGACTGAGGCGGGGAGAAGAAGATGAGTTTTACGAGACTGTCTGATATACTGCGCCAGGCGGAAGTCACGGAGCTGCCGTTCTGGCATATGGTGCTCCTCGACGATATGGAAGCGCGGGACGTGACGGAAGAAGAGTCTGTAAGGACCATGCGGAGCATGCTGAGAAGCATGAAGGAAGCGGACCGGAACTACGACGCGGACCTGCGGTCCTTTTCCGGTCTGTCCGGCGGCGACGGGGAGAAGCTCGAAAAGGCGGCGGCAAAAGACAGCCGCATCATGGGACCGTTCCTTGCGTCCGTGATGGCGCGGGCGGTCAAGATGGCGGAATCCAACGCCTGCATGCAGCGCATCGTCGCGGCGCCGACGGCCGGATCCTGCGGCGTCATCCCGGCCGTGCTCCTGACCTATGAGGAACAGTTCGGCGCGACGGAAGAGAAACTGGTAGAAGCCCTCTACGTAGCCGCGGGCATCGGTGAAGTGATCGCCGCCCGGGCGTCGATCTCGGGCGCGGAAGGCGGCTGCCAGGCGGAGATCGGCAGCGCGAGCGCCATGGCGGCGGGCGCACTCTCGCACCTGCTCGGCGGCAGCGGCGAGATGATCGCCCATGCGGCGGCCCTGGCCCTGAAAAACATGCTCGGACTGACCTGTGACCCGGTCGCGGGCCTGGTGGAAGTGCCCTGCGTCAAGCGGAACGTCTCCGGCGCCGTGAACGCGGTCGCCGCGGAAGAGATGGTGCGTGCGGGCCTCCGCAGCCGGATCCCGCCGGACGAAGTGATCGACGCGATGCGCAGGACCGGGCGGCTTTTGCCGGACGGGCTCAGGGAGACGGCCATGGACGGGCTCGCGGCGACGCCGACGGGCCAGAAGATCAAGAAACAGTTACTTCAAGAATAGAGGCGGAAGTTGAAAACGATCCGTAAGATCAAAAAGAATAACAGCGCCCTCCGGATCACGATCGAGGTGGCGGAGACCATCCTGGGGAGCTTGATGTACGCGGTGGCGATCACCCTGTTCCTTTCTCCGCACGATATGGCACCCGGCGGCGTGGCCGGTATCTCCATCATCATCAATCACGCGGTGCCGAAGCTTTCGATCGGCGTCCTGATGTTTGCCATCAACCTGCCCCTGCTCGTCCTGGGGCTCGTCAAGCTCGGAAAGAAATTCATG
>CADBQM010000308.1 GCA_902796795.1 uncultured Eubacteriales bacterium | reverse complement strand
TCCGGCGTACGGAGGATCGCGGCGCTTAAGACCTCGCAGCCGTCTTCCGTGATCAGCAGGTCGTCCTCGATCCGGATCCCGATCTCCTCTTCGTCGATATAAAGGCCGGGCTCGTCGCTGATCACGAAGCCGGGGCGCAGCTTATCGCCCGTAAACTGCACGTCGTGGCAGTCGATGCCGATCGGATGGCTGACGCCGTGCATGTAATATTTGCCGACTTCGGAAGCATCTTTGATCAGTCCCAGTTCGACCAGTCCCTCCGCAAGCACCTTTTTCGCGACCTCATTGAGTTCTCCTGTCGTGACGCCGGGCTTCGCCGCGTCCCGCACCGCCAGGTTCGCCTTCAAAACGATATCATAGAACTGCCGCTGCCGCGCGCTGAACTTCCCGTTCGCGGGATAGGTCCGGGTGATGTCACTGCAGTAGTTTTCATATTTCGCGCCGAGGTCCAGCAGGATCAGGCTGCCGTCCTTTACTTCACAGTGATTGGTCCCGTAGTGCATCATACAGCCGTTCAGGCCGCTGCCCGCGATGGTGCTGAAAGCGAACTTCTTCGCGCCAAGCCTTCTGCAGGTATACTCGAAATCCGCCTGGACCTGGTATTCCATCATGCCCGGCTTCAGGTTCTTCATGACGTACTCGAGCCCCTGCCGCGTCAGGTCGACAGCCGCGCGCATGCGCTGAAGCTCGTCTTCATCCTTGATCTCCCGGAACGGCAGCACCGCCTTCCGAAGGTCTGCGAGCCGGGCTGCGGGATAACGCGCCGCGAATTCCCGCGCCTTTACGAAATTGTAATCCGGGATCCCTGGCGTGCCCGGCGTCAGGTCGAAATAGGCGTTCTCCACGTCGAAGCGGCCCATGATCCTCATGATACTGCTTTCGAGCGCGTCGATGTAGCGGACTTCCTTCACGCCGCTGACTGCCGTGACCTCTTCCTTCGTGGGCATCTTCCCCGTCCAGCGCTCCATCAGCGGATCTGCTTCCTCGATAAAGAGGACCTCCATCAAAGTCTCCCCGCTCTTCAGCATCACGAGCGCCGTATGGGCGCGCTCGATGCCGGTCAGGTAGAAATACTGGCTGTTGACCTCAAAGCTGTACGCGTCGTCCTCGTTCGTATGGACCGGGATCCCCGCATAGGAGACCACGATGCTCTTGTCCGGAAGGGCGGCCTTCAGCTGTTCTCTGTGCTGCTGAAACGACATAAAAAACCTCCTCTTGCAATAAAATACTGTTTATGGTATACTCCCGCGCGGACAGTTCGTTTGCGCCATCCTGTCCTTAAACAAAACCAGGGCTTTCTTTTTTTACGCAAAAATCGAAGAGCCCTCCCGAGGGAGGTCACCTATGAATGAAAGACTGCGTCTGATCGCTGTCAACGCGATCATCGCGGCGCTGTATGCCGCGCTTACGCTCGTGATCGCACCGCTTGCCTACGGGCAGGTCCAGTTCCGTTTTTCGGAGATCCTTGTTTTCCTGGCATTCTTTAATTACAAATATATCCCCGGCCTGATCCTGGGCTGCTTCATCGCGAACCTGGGGTCGCCGATGATCGCCTACGACCTGGTATTCGGGACGCTCGCGACCGCGATCGCCGTCATCCTGATCAGTCTTTCCGGCCGCATGAAAAAGCAGATCCCCGGCCTGATCGCATCCGTCCTCGCGGGGACGGTCCCGAACGCGCTGATCGTCGGCCTGGAGCTGACCCTTGCCTTCGGCGACCCCTTCCCGGTGAACGCGCTCTACGTCGGCATCGGCGAAGCCGCGGTCCTTGTGCTCGGCGCGGTCATCTTCTACGGGATCTCGAAGATCCCGTCCGTGCGCCGCATCTTAAACGGCAGCTTCCTGTACGGCAGCGTGCAGCCGTCATAAACAACACATCAAAAGAGCGGGACTTAAGGTCCCGCTTTTTTATTTTCAGAACAGCCGGTCGATCAGGCCCTGAAGCCCTTCCTCCCGGTAGATCTTTTTGTAATAATCCACTTCTTCTTTGATGATCGCGTCGATCGCCCGCATGGAGAGGAGCTCCACGGGGGCCTTGTCGTCCGTCATCCGGTAGTTCCCGGCTTCGTACCGCCGAAGGCCGTCCTCCACCTGCAGCATCATTTCGTGAAGTGCCGGGTCCTCCTCCTTTTTAAGGTTCCTTTCCATCCGCTCCATGATGTCCGGCGCGTTGGACGCAAAAAGTTCCCGGTTCGTGGTGTAGGGGACGTCGATCGTATAGACGGCGGAAAAGACGGACGAGATCGTATCCGAAAGATACTGGTTGATGTTCCCCTCGCCTTCGCCGCGCATGTTCATGTTGACGATCATCACGCCGCCGTCATTCAGATGCTCCCGGACCTCCGTAAAGAATTCCGCGGAAGCCATCTGGAAGGGGATCGTGATATCCTGGTAGGCGTCGACCATGATCACGTCGTACTTACGGTCCGCGGCCGAAAGATAGGCGCGGCCGTCGTAGGTGTACACCGGCACCGTCTCCGGCAGTTCAAAATACTCCCGGGCGAGCTTCGTGATATCCTCGTCGATCTCCACGCCTTCGATGTTCATCTCGCCGAAATAGCGGGTGCACTGTGTCGCGAAGGTCCCGGTCCCCATGCCGAGGATCAGCACGTCGAGCGGTTCTTCTTTCTCATAGACGCCGCACATGTAGGGCGAAGCCATCGCGTAGTCATAATACATGCCCGTGAGGCTCTTCTCCTTCCGGTAAACGGACTGGACGCCGAAAAGGACGTTCGTGGAGAAGATCACCTGGCGGTCGTCCTCGCGGACCTGCAGATAATTGTAGATCGATTCGCCTTCATAAGAGAGATCGCGCTCCCAGAAGGCGAAGGAAGCGCTATGCCCGAAAAAACAGCAGAGAAGGAAGATGGCGATGCTGACCGGCACCTTCTTGATCTTTTTAAACGGCAGCCCGGCGCTGATGAAGTAGATCACCGCGAGCGCAAGCAGGATCCCGCCGAAGATCAGGAAGGTGATCGAGGTACCGACCGCGGGGATGCTGATGAAGGTCGGAACAAAGGTCCCGATGATCGAGCCGATCGTATTCGCGGCGTTCAGCTTGCCGACGATCCGGCCGTTGTCCGTCAGGTCCTGCATGATGTACTTCACGAGCGAAGGCGTGACCGTTCCGAGCAGGAAAAGCGGGAATACGAAGATCACCATGCAGCTCACGAAGCCCGCGATGATGAGGAAGCCGCGGTTCACCGCGAAGACAAAGAGCGCGGAAATGCCGATGATCAGGTACTTGCCGACCACCGGGATGAGCGCGATCCAGAGCGCTGCGATCAGGACGCGGACGTAGAGTTTATCGGGGTTCGGGTCCTTGTCCGCCTTGCGTCCGCCATAAATGTTGCCGAGCGCCATCGCGATCATGATGGTCCCGATGATGATGGTCCAGACGATCTGCGACGAGCTGAAATACGGCGCGAGCAGGCGCGAAGCGCCGAGCTCCACGGCCATGACAGACATACCCGCGAAGAATTCCGTCAGATAGAGAAAGACCTTGTTCTTCAGTATTTTCCGTTCCGGCATGAGACCTCCATAACAGAATCTGGCTCAAAGGCCGAGTTCATTTTTAAGATACGGCAGCAGTTCGTTTTCGTACCACTCCTTCGTGAAGTGGATGTGG
>CADBQM010000307.1 GCA_902796795.1 uncultured Eubacteriales bacterium | reverse complement strand
GATGCAGATATGGCGGAATTGGCATACGCGCATGATTCAGGTTCATGTCCATGTACTTGGGTGTGGGTTCAAGTCCCACTATCTGCATAACGGGTCGGAGATCATCTTCGGCCCGTTTTTTATGTTTTCAGATCGTAAGGAGAGCAGCTTTGGCGGAAGAAGAGCGCAGCGTGAATAAAAAGAAAAGGGATATGAAGAACAGCTATTTTCTTCATACTCCTTTTGACTGGGCGCTTATCCTTTCTGTCGTCCTGATCAATATCTTTGGCCTGATCATGATCTACAGCGCCAGCTATTATTACGGAGAACGTGCCTACGGCTATACGCCGGACTACTTTTTCAAGAACCAGCTGCGCTACGTCGTGATCGGCCTGGCCGGTATGCTGGTTCTTTCCTATATCCGCCCGAAACTCTATAAAAAACTCGGGCTGCTCGCCCTGATCCTTTCGATCGGCCTGATCTTTGCGGTTCGTATGCCCGGTATCGGACACGCCTCTCACGGCGCGGCGCGCTGGATCAAGATCGGACCGATCACCCTGCAGATCGCGGAGCCGGTCAAGCTCGGCGTGATCGTCTTTCTTGCCGCAGCCCTGACAAAATTCGATATCAAAAACCGGCTGGTCCTGATCATCATCGCCTTTCTGGCTTTTTTCTATGCCGGCGCGGTCCTTTTGTTTTCAAATAATCTGAGTACGGCGATCATTATCTTCGGAATTTTCTTCTTCATGCTGATGCTGAATCATCCGAACCAGAAGCTGTTTATCCTCGCGATCGTCGCAGTCCTGGTGGTCGCTTTCATTGCCGTGATCTATATCGATAAGCGTATTCCCTATGCCGAAGGGGAAAGCTTCCGCCTGACCCGTATCCGTGCCTGGCTGCATCCGACCGATCCGCTTTTCATCGATGAGGCCGCTTATCAGCCGACCCAGGCGCTTTACGCGATCGCTTCCGGCGGTTTCTTCGGAAAGGGGCTGGGACAGAGCCTGCTGAAGTTCACACTGCCGGAACCGCACAACGATTATATCCTCGCGATCGTATTTGAGGAGCTTGGGGTCTTCGGCGTCGTGATCCTGACCTATCTGTTCGGCTACCTGCTGTTCCGCATGTTCCTGATCTACCGGGATCTGAGGGACCGCTTCTCCCGGCTGCTGGTATTGGGCGTTTTTCTGCATATCGCGATACAGATGCTCCTGAACTATATGGTCGTCCTCGGCCTGTTCCCGACGACCGGTGTTACGCTTCCCTTTATCAGTTACGGCGGTACTTCGGCGCTCTTTACGATGCTGGAGATCGGCCTGGTGCTTTCCGCCCAGCGCAGCGGCGTGGAAGAGCAGGTATACCGGGAAGCACGCGAGGAAGTGGAAGCCGAAGACCCGTACCTGAAATCACTGCTTGAAAAACGGAAGCGCGAACGCAGCAGGAGGCGCTCTTCCGGAAGGAGAACAAGATGAATGAAGCGCTGAAAAGCTTATATCTGGAAGAAGTCGACGGGATCAGGCGCTGTACCGCGGAGGAGATGGAACAACTCTTTATGGAGGGCAGCGATGAAGCAAAGGCCCGCCTGATCGAGGGAAACCTCTTCCGGGTCACGGAAGCGGCCCGCTTTTTCGAGTCTCCCGTCGCTGCCTTTATGGACCTGGTCCAGGAAGGCAGTCTTGCGCTCACGATGTTCGTGCATGCGCAGGACGGTTTCTCAAAGTCTACAGAAGCCGAGATGGACGCTGCGATCGATGAAGCGCTGCGGACCTACGCCGCGCAGGAAGAAGACTCCAGAAAAGCCGGCGAAGAGCTTTCCGTCCGGTTGAACGTCCTGAACGAGGTCTGCGTGAAGCTTGCGGAAGAACTCGGACGGGAAGCCACCGCCGAAGAGGTCGGCAAAAAAGTCAACATGGATCCCGAAGACGTGCGGTACCTGATGCGCATCGCGCTTACGGCGGTCAATAAAGATAATAACTGAGAACTGGAGAAGAAAAATGATCCGTATTGCGATCGATGCCATGGGCGGCGATAATGCCCCTGCAGCCAATATCGAGGGCGCGCTCCTCGCACTTCAGGAAAGCAGCGAGATCTCGCTCATCCTTGTAGGAAAGGAAGAGGAGATCAACAGGATCCTGAACGGACGCTCTTACGAAAAAGACCGTCTGACCGTGATCAACGCCTCCGAAGTGATCGAGACCGGTGACGTACCTGTTATGGCGGTTCAGGAGAAAAAAGATTCTTCCCTCGTCGTCGGCATGAAGCTGCTGCGCACAGGTGAAGCAGACGCTTTTATTTCCTGCGGCTCCACCGGCGCGCTTCTTGTTGCAGGGCAGGTGATCGCAGGCCGCCTGAAAGGCGTAAAAAGAGCACCGCTCGGGGTTCTCCTTCCCACCCGGAAAGGAGAGACCCTGCTCATCGACTGCGGCGCCAACGTGGACGCAAGGCCGGAGAACCTGCTGCAGTTCGCCGTGATCGGATCGCTCTACATGGAGAACGTCCGCGGGATCAAATCGCCTCGTGTCGGCCTTGTGAACATCGGTACGGAAGAAGAGAAAGGCAACCAGCTTACGCGGGAGACCTATCCGCTGCTGAAACAACTGTCCGGGATCAATTTTATCGGCAACGCGGAAGCCCGCGATATCCCTGCCGGCGTTGCGGACGTCTGCGTCTGCGAGGCCTTTTCCGGCAACGTCGTATTGAAGATGTACGAAGGCACCGCGAAAGCACTGCTTGGTGAGATCAAGTCCGCACTGAAGTCTTCCTTCCTCGGGAAGATCGGCGGCCTGCTCATCAAACCTTCGCTGAAAAAACTCTTAAAGACCTTTGACGGCTCTGAGAACGGCGGCGCACCGATGCTCGGCCTGAACGGCCTGGTGGTCAAGGCACACGGCAATTCCGACGCCAACCAGGTGAAGAACGCCATCCTGCAGTCCATCGGCTTCAGCAGGAACAATGTGAACGAGAAGATCGTCCGCGCGATCGCCGCCATGAAGAAGACCGTAGAAACGGCGGAACAGGCATGAAACTGAACGAACTGGAGGAACTGATTGCTTACCGCTTCCACGATCCCGTGCTCCTTACGACTGCAATGACGCACAGCTCCTATCTGAACGAGCACGGTCTCCCGAAGGAGGCCTGCAATGAACGGCTGGAATATCTGGGAGACGCGGTCCTGGAGGCGGTAACGTCTGAATTCCTTTACCGTAAATATCCGAAGGAAATGGAAGGAAGGCTGAGTCGTTACCGTGCGGCACTGGTCTGTGAAGAGTCTCTCGCAGAATCCGCCAGGAAGCTCCATATCGGGTCTTTTCTGCTGCTTGGCCGCGGGATGGAGAAAACAGGCGGACGGGAGAGCGACGCGCTCATCTCCGATGCTTTTGAAGCGCTGATCGCCGCGCTCTATCTGGACGGCGGCCTTGAAGAAGCAAGAAAACTGATCGGGCACTACGTCCTGAAAGACCATGAAGAAAGGCTGATCCTCCGGGACGCTAAGACTTTCCTGCAGGAACAGGTCCAGGATAAAGGCCATATCATCACCTATGAAACGCTGTCAGAAAGCGGGCCGCAGCATTGTCCGCTTTTCCGTGCTGCCGTTCTGATGGACGGCGCGAAGATCGCCGAAGGCGAAGGCAGCAGTAAAAAACAGGCCGAGCAGGATGCGGCATTCCGCATGCTCCGCCTCTTAAAGGAACAGCATCTATGTATTTAAAATCCATTGAGGTCCAGGGCTTTAAATCTTTTGCCAACCGGATCCTGTTCGATTTCCACAACGGGATCACCGCGATCGTCGGCCCGAATGGCTCCGGAAAATCCAACGTCGCGGACGCGGTTCGCTGGGTCTTTGGCGAACAGAGCGCCAAGCAGCTGCGCGGCAGTAATATGCAGGACGTTATTTTTGCCGGGACGGAGCTCCGCAAGCCGCAGAGCTTTGCTTCCGTAAAGATCACGCTTTCCAACGAAGACCGGACCCTGGCCATCGACTATGATACGGTCAGTGTGACACGGAAGGTCTTCCGCTCCGGCGAAAGCGAATACATGATCAACGACAATCCCTGCCGTCTCCGGGATATCATGGAGCTGTTCTATGATACCGGCATCGGCAAGGAGGGCTATTCGATCATCGGCCAGGGCCAGATCGATAAGATCCTGAGCGGCAAGGCGGACGACCGGCGTGAGCTCTTCGATGAGGCTGCCGGCATCGTCAAATTTAAAAAGCGGAAGGCAGCCGCGCTGAAGCGGCTGGAGAATGAACGCGCTTCCATGCTGCGCCTGACCGACATCCTGAAAGAGCTGGAACGGCAGGTCGGACCGTTGGAGCGCCAGAGTGAAACCGCAAAGAAGTACCTGCTTCTGCGTGACGAGCTGCGTGTATACGACCTGAATGCTTTTCTGCTGGACCAGGCGTCTTTTACCAAGCAGCTGGATGAGACCAACAACGCATTGAGACTGCTGCTTCAGAACCTGGAAGAGAAGCGGACGGAAGAAGCTCAGTTGGAACAGCAGTATGAGACGCTGGATGAAAAAGTCAAAGCACTGAATAACGATCTTGACGCACTCCAGG
This sequence comes from uncultured Eubacteriales bacterium, assembly GCA_902796795.1. Classification (GTDB taxonomy): domain Bacteria; phylum Bacillota; class Clostridia; order Lachnospirales; family Lachnospiraceae; genus UBA1267. The sequence goes on along the minus strand of CADBQM010000307.1, from coordinate 10,412 downwards.
AAAAAGCAAGCAGCGCCGGCCTGAACTATAATGATATCGAGGGGCGGATCCGCCTCGCAGAGGAACAGATCCGTTCAGAAGAAGCGAACCGTACGCTTTACCGCGGGCGGATCGACTCGATCGATAAGACCGGAAAAGAACGTACCGAAGAGATCGCCAGGACCGAAGAAGCGCTCGCCGGGAAAGAACAACTGCTGGCGGAAACGGAAGAAGCCCGGGAAGAAGCCGTCCGGAAGGTACACGAGAGCGAAGTAAAAGCCCAGATGTACCGGGAGAACGCGGAAGCGCAGCACGGTGAGATCGTCTCCCTGATGAACGAAAAATCTGAGACCGGCGCACGGCTTACCGCGCTGGAGACCCGGATCTCGGAGTATGAAAAACGCGGGAGCGAAGCCGCGGCGCATAAGGAAGAGCTTCTTCAGCGGACCGCGGAACTCACGGAGGAACTGAAGAAGATACGGGAAGAGGGTGGAAAGATCCTGGATGCGCTCCGCGAGAAGCGGGACGCGCAGGAAGAAGCCGACAACTTCTATAAAGAGACCCAGGAAGCCTATATCGAAGCGGATAACCAGCTTTCTGAACTTTCCAGGGATTACCAGGTCAGTAAAAGCCGTCTGGAAACGCTGCGCAATATGGCCGAACGCTATGAAGGCTACAATCCGGCCGTCCGGCGCCTGATGGACGTCCGTTCCCGTTTCCCCGGGATGCTCGGCGTCGTCGCCGACCTGATCCGTGTGGAAGACCGCTACCGTACTGCGGTTGAGACTGCGCTCGGCGGCAGTATACAGAATATCGTTACCGACACGGAAGACAGCGCTAAAGCCCTGATCGCTTATCTGAAAGAAAACAGGGCCGGCCGCGCGACCTTCCTTCCGCTGGAGAGCCTCCGGCCGTCGGACCCGCATACAGATCCCGCCGTTTTGAAAGAAGACGGCGTCATCGGGTTCGCGGATTCTCTGACAGAGACCGCACCGCGCTACGAAAAGGTCGTCAAATACCTGCTTTCCCGTTTCCTCGTCGTCGACCGACTGGATAAGGCGCTGAAGATCGCGCGCAAATACCGCTACAGTATCCGCATCGTTACACTGGAAGGCGATTTCCTTGCCGTCGGCGGTTCGATCACGGGCGGCGCTTACAGAAGCAGTCAGAACCTGCTCGGCCGCCATGATGAACTGGACCGGCTGGAAGAAAGGGTCAATGCGGAAAAGGCGAAACAGGAGGCACTCGAAAAGAGCCGCCTGAGGCTCCGCCAGCAGCGTGATTCCGCCCTGGAAGAACTGGATGAACTGAATGAAGAGATCAGTGCCCTGAGCCTTTCCGCCGCCGAGAAAAAGGCGGATTCCGACGCCAGGGAGCGCCTGATCCGGGCTTTGGAACAGGAAGCACAGGAAGAGACCGGACGTATCCGCGATCTCAGCCGGGATAAGAAAGACGCCGAAGCAGAGCTGGTCTCGATCCGGGACGCGGCAGAGAAACTTGAACATGTGCGTTTTGAGACTTCGGACATGCGCGAAGAGTCACAGAAGCTTTTGAACGACGCGCTGGAGGAGCAGGCAAGACTTCGCGAAAACGCTGAAGCCATCTCGCTGACGCTCGAAAAGATCCGGAGCGAAAGCACATTTGCCGCCGAAACGATCGAAAGATTGAAAGAATCTGTCCGGGCGCTTCAGGAAGAACGCGCGGAACTGATCGAAAAAGACCGCGATTCCGAAGAAGCGATCCGTGTCCACGGAGAGGAGATCGAAGCGCTGAAAGATGATCTTGCCCGGATGGAGCAGGAGAACGCAGACCTTTCCGAAGCATTGAAAAAGCTTTCGTCGGAAAGAGATGAAAACAGCGGAAAGCTCCGCGCGATCTTCGACGAGCGCGGCGCCATGATCGAGACGCTGTCTGACCTGAACCGGGAAGAAGTGCGTCTGGAATCTGGAAAGGAAAAGATCGAAGAAAAGCTTGACGCGCTGACGGAATACCTCTGGAACGAATATGCGCTCACGCCTTCTGAGGCAGAAGCGCAGAAGAACGAGAACCTGCTGGTCGAAAGCCCGCAGGAGATCCGGAAAAAGGCAAGAGAACTGAAGCAGGAGATCCGTGCGCTCGGAAGCGTCAATGTGAACGCCATCGACGAATTCAAGGAGATCGGCGAACGCTACAGCTTTATGAAGACACAGTACGAAGACCTCCAGAAGGCAGAAAAGAGCCTGGTCGATATCGTGGACGAACTGGACCGCGGCATGCGGGCGCAGTTTGCGGAAAAATTCGAACAGATCCGCCAGGAATACAGCCGCGTCTTCAAGGAACTGTTCGGCGGCGGTACCGGCAACATCCTTTTAAGCCCGGATACCGATATCATCGACGCCGATATCTCGGTCATCTCCCAGCCGCCCGGAAAGAAACTGCAGAACATGCTCCAGCTCTCCGGCGGTGAAAAGGCCCTTTCCGCGATCGCGCTGATCTTCGCGATCCAGAACCTGAAGCCGTCGCCCTTCTGTCTGCTGGACGAGATCGAAGCCGCGCTGGACGAATCGAACGTCGGCCGCTTTACGGCATATTTAAAGAAACTGAAGGAGAACACACAGTTCATCCTGATCACGCACCGCCGCGGAACGATGACGGCGGCAGACCGCCTGTACGGCATCACGATGCAGGAAAAAGGCGTTTCGACGATGGTCAGCGTCAACCTCGTAGACGAACAGCTGAGCTGAAGGAACGTACGTCATAATAGAATTGTAAATGATCGGAGCAGCAATGAGAGATCCTGACAGAACGGCGCGGGAAAACGCGCAGGAAGAAGTAAAAGGCAGCTTTTTCGAGCGGCTGAAGAAAGGCCTGAAAAAGACCCGCAACAATATCGTCAGCGGCCTGGAGAACGTTTTTCTGGACTATGAAGTCATTGATGATGATTTCTATGAAGAACTGACGGAGGTCCTTGTCGCCGGCGATCTTGGCATCGAGAATGCGGAAGGCCTCATCGAAACACTGAAGGAGCGCGTTGTCGAAGAGAACGTGCGCCGGCCGGAGAAATGTAAAGCGCTGCTGATGCGCATCATCAAGGAAGAAATGGCGGTTCCCAAAGATGCCTACCTCTTCGAGGAGAAGCCCTCCGTTGTCCTGGTCATCGGCGTAAACGGCGTCGGCAAAACGACTTCGATCGGCAAATTGGCAGGGAAATATCACAAGGCCGGGAAGCGTGTGATCATCGCCGCTGCCGACACCTTCCGTGCCGCTGCGATCGACCAGCTGAAGGTCTGGGCCGACCGTGCGAACGTCACCATGATCTCACAGACGGAAGGTTCCGATCCCTCCGCCGTGATCTTTGACGCCGTCAATGCCGCAAAGGCCAGGAATGCGGATATCCTGCTCTGTGATACCGCAGGACGCCTCCACAATAAAAAGAACCTGATGGAAGAACTCCGGAAGATGGACCGTATCATCACGAACGGTTTCCCCGAAGCTGTCCGTGAGAACCTGCTCGTCCTGGATGCGACAACCGGGCAGAACGCTATCCGCCAGGCGAAGGAATTCACTGACGTTGCGCCGCTCGACGGCGTCATCCTGACCAAGATGGACGGCACGGCAAAGGGCGGTATGGCCATTGCCGTAAAAAGAGAGCTTGGTATTCCTGTGAAATATATCTGTGTCGGCGAACAGATCGAGGACCTGTCCCGCTTTAACGCGGATGAATTCGTTGATGCCCTGTTTGACGCGGACTGATCTTTCATGAAAAAGCCTTTTACCGACGTTTTCCCGAACCTGAAATGTGACGGCAGCATCTCGTTCCTGCTGCCGTATTTTTCCGTGCGCTCGATGCGCTACGGGAAGGGCAGGGAAGCGCTGTTGATCCGCATCGTCTCCGGGCGACTGATCCCCGGCAGTGTGTTCCGCATGCTGGAACAGCTGATCCGGGAACAGTACCTGAACGAAAGCGGCATCGAAGTCCGCATCCTGGAGGAATATGAGCTTCCGGCGCAGTTCGGACTTACGCATATCATGGAAGAGTACCGGGAGACCCTGCTTCAGGAGCTTTCCGAAGAAGGTCCGCTTTTTGAGAGATTCCTGAAAGGCGCGGAATTTACCGCGGAGGAACCGGATCTTCTGACGATCCGCATTGAAGACCATCTTCTGACCCGGCGGGCAGAATCCCGCTTCCGTGAGCGTATCCTCCGGATCTTCCATGAGCGTTTCCTGCTGTCGCTCCGGATCTCTTTTGATTATTTCAGCAAAGACCGTTCTTATCTTCAGCTGAGCGACGACACGATGGTCGTCGAAGCGCCAGTTTCCGCTGCCCGGACAACGGATGACGATTCGGAAGAACTCATCACGGACGCACCGGCAAAAGCGGCGCGGAAGGAACGCACGGGAAAGACTGCCGGCAGCTTAAGGAAGGGCGGTGCGAACCGCGGCCGTATCCTGCGCGCCCAGCAGTCCCCAGAAAACGGAGAGAAAGAAGCGGACCCGGACCTGATCTACGGCCGGCGTTTTTCCGGCGAACCCCGCTCGATCCTTTCCTGCGGTAATGACGAAGGTGAAGTGATCATCGAAGGCGAGATCTTCAATTTTGAATCCCGGCCGCAGCGAAACGGGCAGCGATCGATCCTTTCTTTCGCGCTGACGGACCTGACGGATTCCGTCAGTGTCAAGCTCTTTGTGGACAATGCGGACGTGTCGCGCCTTTCCGATGCCCTTCAGAACGGCAAGTCCGTTTTGCTGCGCGGGCTGATGCAGTATGACAGCTATGAACACGAGACCTCCGTTCGGGCTTTCGGTATCCTGAAAAACAGCCGCTCGTTCCGGGCTTCACGGGAAGATACGGCGCCGGTAAAACGGGTGGAGCTTCACTGTCATACCAAGGCCTCCATGCTCGACGCCGTAACGGACGTTACGGAACTGATACGCACAGCGCGTTCTTTTGGCCATCCGGCGCTCGCGATCACGGACCATGGCTGCGTCTATGCTTTTCCCGACGCGTATCATGCCCTGAAGAAAGACGATCCGCTGAAGCTGATCTATGGGATGGAAGCGTACCTGGTCGACGACCTGCAGGAATTTGTCGCCGTCCGCGATGACCGTCCGCTGTCCGCACCTGCCGTCGTGTTCGATCTGGAGACGACCGGTTTTTCCCCTGTAAACAACCGCATTATCGAGATCGGCGCGGTCAAGATCGAGGACGGGGAGATCACCGGGCATTTTTCGACTTTTGTTGATCCCGGCATCCCGATCCCTTACCGGATCGAGCACCTGACGCACATCTCTGACGCAATGGTCAAGGGCGCACCTTCCATCGAGCAGGCGCTGCCGGATTTTCTCCGTTTTATCGACGGAGCCGTCCTGGTCGCCCAGAATGCGTCTTTCGACCTGAGCTTTCTTTACGAAAACATCCGCCGGCTCGGCCTGCCTCCGCAGGATTTCAATTCGGTCGATACGGTCGGGATCTCCAGAAAACTGCTGCCGCATCTCGGCAGGTTCAACCTGGAAGCGCTTGCGAAAGAACTGAAGGTACCCTTACTTTCCCATCACCGTGCCGTAGACGACGCGGAATGCACCGCAAAGATCTATCTGAAGCTGCTGGAGATGCTGAAGCTGTATCATATCGGCAGCCTGCAGGAGTTAAAAGCGTATTCTGTACCGGACCCGGAAACGATCCGGAAAATGCCTGCCTATCACGCGGTGATCCTCGCTGCAAATGAAACGGGGCGTGTAAATCTTTATCATCTGGTAACGGAATCCAACCTGACCTATTTCGAACGGCGGCCGCGCATTCCGAAGACCCTGCTGAACCATTACCGTGAAGGCCTGATCCTCGGATCTGCCTGCTCCGCGGGCGAGCTTTACAACGCTATCCTGCGCGGCGAGACGGAAAACGAGGTACGGCGTATCGCCGGCTTTTATGATTATCTTGAGATCCAGCCGGTCGGAAACGACCTCTACCTGATCGACGAGGACCGCTATGACGTTCATTCGGAAGAAGACCTCCGAGAGATCAACCGCAGGATCTGCACGCTCGGCGAGGAGATGCAGAAGCCGGTCTGTGCCACGACCGACGCGCATTTCCTGAATCCGGAGGACGAGATCTACCGGACGATCCTGCAGGCCGGCTGCGGCTATAAAGAGAACGACAGCCATCCGCCGCTTTATTTCCGGACCACTAACGAGATGCTTTCAGAATTTGATTATCTCGGTGCGGAAAAAGCCTACGAAGTCGTCGTTACGAATACGAACCTGATCGCGGACAGGATCGAGCGGATCGCGCCGGTACGCGCGGATAAATGCCCGCCGGTCATTGAAAACGCCGACCAGGACCTCAGGAACATCTGCTACGGGAAAGCGCGTGAGCTTTACGGCGACCCGCTGCCGGAGATCGTCGAAAAGCGCCTTTCCCGGGAGCTTGACGCGATCATCTCAAACGGTTACGCCGTCATGTATATCATTGCGCAGAAGCTCGTGAATAAATCCGTATCCGACGGCTACCTCGTCGGGTCCCGCGGCAGCGTCGGTTCTTCCTTTGCGGCCACGATGGCCGGCATCACGGAAGTCAATCCGCTGAAACCGCATTACCGCTGTCCTTCCTGCCACTACAGTGATTTTGACTCGGAATATGTTCAGCCTTACGAACAGGTGACGGGCTGCGACATGCCGGACCGTACCTGCCCGGTATGCGGCAGGCCGCTCGTGAAGGACGGCTACAACATTCCGTTTGAGACCTTCCTCGGCTTCAACGGCAACAAAGAACCGGATATCGACCTGAACTTTTCCGGCGATTATCAGGCAAAAGCCCATGCCTATACGGAAGTCATCTTCGGCAAGGGCCAGACCTTCAAGGCCGGGACGATCGGCACCGTCCAGGAGAAATCCGCTGCCGGCTTTGTCCGTCATTATTTCGAAGAGAAGGGCATCGACAAACGACAGTGCGAGATCAGCCGGCTCGCCGTCCGCCTGACCGGCGTCCGCAGGACCTCGAGCCAGCACCCTGGCGGCATCATCGTATTGCCGTACGGCGAAGATATCAACAGCTTTACCCCGGTGCAGCATCCTGCGGATGATAAGGATTCGCCGATCATCACGACCCATTTCGATTATCATTCGATCGACCAGAACCTGCTGAAGCTCGATATCCTCGGTCATGATGATCCGACCATGATCCGCATGCTGTACGACCTGACCGGTATCGATCCGAGGACCTTCCCGCTGGATTCAAAGGAAGTCATGAGCCTCTTCCAGGGGACGGAAGCGCTCGGCGTTACGCCGGAGGAGATCCGCGGCTGTAAGCTCGGGACCCTGGGCCTGCCGGAATTCGGTACCGAAAACGCGATCAACATGCTGCTGGAAGCGAAGCCGCAGAGCGTATCCGACCTGATCCGCGTATCCGGCCTTGCACACGGCACCAACGTCTGGCACGGCAATGCGGAGCTCCTGATCAAAGAGGGGACCTGCACGATCGCTACGGCTGTCTGCACGCGTGACGATATCATGACCTATCTGATCGAATGCGGCCTGGAGAACGCGCTGTCCTTCAAGATCATGGAAGCCGTCCGCAAAGGGACCGTTGCCAAAGGGAAATGCGCGGACTGGGAAAACTGGAAACAGGAGATGAGCGCCCACGGCGTACCGGACTGGTATATCTGGTCCTGCGAGCATATCGAGTATATGTTCCCGAAAGCCCATGCTGCCGCTTATGTTATGATGGCACTCCGCATCGCCTACTGCAAGATCTTTTATCCGCTGGCTTATTACTGCGCGTATTTTTCGATACGTGCAAAGAAAAGCTTCAGCTACCGGCTTTCCTGTAGGGGACCGGAGGAACTTGTACGGAACATCGAGCAGTACGAAGCGAATAAGGACCGCCTGAGCGAGACCGAAAAAGACCTGCTCCGCGATATGCGTATCTGCCAGGAAATGTACGCCCGCGGCTACCGTTTCGTACCGCTGGATCTTTATCAGGCGGATGCGACCCGTTTCCGTATCATGGACGACCGCAGCCTGATGCCGTCCTTCATGTCGATCAGCGGCATGGGCGACGTGGCGGCGATGCAGCTGCAGCAGGCGGCAAAAGCCGGACCGTTCACCTCCATGAAGGACGTGAAGAACCGCGGCGGCGTCAGCCAGGCGATCATCGACGAGATGGAAGCCCTGGATATCCTCCGTGATCTGCCGAAGGACGACCAGCTCAGCCTGTTCGATCACTTTGGTTCGTAAAGAAAGGAATATCATCGATGACGGATGTTTCATTTGTGATTCCGTGTTATAATGAAGAAGGGAACGTTGCGGCGATCTTCGACGCGATCCACGCGGTCTTTGACCCGGAAGGGATCTCTGTAGAGACGGTCTTTGTCAACGACGGCTCGAAGGACGGGACGAAGGAAGCGCTGGACCGGCTTTACAAAAGCTGCAGCGGAAAGGCCAATATCCGCGTCATTCATTTTTCGCGCAATTTCGGCAAGGAGGCGGCGATCCTCGCCGGCCTTCAGCACGCGGAGGCCGCCCGTTACTGCCTGATCGACGCGGATCTGCAGCAGCGGCCGGAAGTGGCACTTCAGATGTACCGGATCCTGGACGAAGACCCGGAAAAGGATATGGCGGCTGCCTACCAGGAGAAACGTCATGAAGGTAAGGTGCTTTCCTTCTTCAAGAAATGCTTTTACGGCCTGATCAACCGCATGACGAACGTTCCGTTCCGGGAAGGCGCGAGCGATTTCCGTATGTTCCGCGAGAACGTCCGCAGCGCGATCCTTTCCATGACTGAATATTACCGTTTTACCAAGGGAATCTTCGCGTTCATCGGCTTTGATACGGTCTTCATCCCGTATGAGGCGGAAGAACGTCACTCCGGCAAAACGAGCTGGTCGTTCACCAAGCTGTTCCGCTATGCGGTCGAAGGCATCCTGGGCTACACCACGAAGCCGCTGCTTTTCCCGTTTACGCTCAGCGTGATCCTGTTTTTTGCAGCCGTGATCTATCTGGTGCTCCGGCTCGTGATTGGAAACGCCCTTCACGTACCGGCGGACGGTTCCGTTGCGGTCATCACACTGATCCTCGCGCTCGCAAGCCTGCTGTTTGCCGTTCTCGGCATTTTCGGCCTGTATCTTTCCAAGACCTATATGCAGGGGAAAGACCGGCCCGTTTATATCGTTAAGGAGATCCTGGAAGGAAATAAGAATGACGCAGACTCGGAAAAAGGGCGGCAGGATATCTAAAGCCGCACTGCAGAAAAAGAAACAGAACGCCACAATGAAACTGATCCTGTTTATCGTACTGACAGGTGTTTTTGTGCTGTTCTTCGTCAGCCTTTTTGCCCCGGGGCTCGAATGGCTGAAGAATTTTTCGTATACCGTTTTCGGCCTCAGGATGTACATCATGCCGTTCATCCTGATCGCCTTTGTGTGGTTCCTGCTGTACTGGAAAAAAGACCGGCTGTTCTACAAACGCCTGATCGCGTCCGTTCTGATCCTGTTTGCGCTCGGCGGCGTGCTCTCGCTTCTTTTCAACGTCAAAGACGGCGGCCTGTTCGGCAGGGCCGGCCACGCCGTATTCTTCCGACTGCTCGGCGCCGTCGGCCTGTACGTCCTTTATGCCGTGGTCGCACTGATCGGCGTGATCCTGTTTGCCAATTATTCTCCTGCCGAAGCAGAAGAGAAGGAGAAGGAAAAAGAGAAGGGCAGCACGAAGGACACGGAGCGTGAACGGATCCGGAAAGAGCGGGAAGAGCTGAACCGGGAAAAGCGGGAACTGAAGTCCACACTGCACGAGACAAAAAAGAACAACCGCATCCGGAAGGGCAACGACGCGCTGCAGGAATCGATCGAAGAAGAACAGCGCAAGGCCCGTAACCGCGAACGCTTCCGCCCGGTATACGGGATCGGCGACACTCTGATCACGGAAGACGACGGGAACGGGAAAGAAACGGTACTGACCGATGCCGGCGACGCACTCCGGCGGAATGAACAGCTGTTCCAGAATGCCAGGAAAGAGGAGACACCGAAGCAGGATATCGCGATCCGCATCCCGAAGGGCATGGTTAGGGAAGCTGAAGAAGAGCCGGCTGCTGCCGCTGCCGGAAGCGACCTGAAGATCGTTGAAAGCGCGAACGGCAAACAGATGACGTTCGAGTCCGACGGGGATATCCTTTCGGGCAAACAGCGCTACAACAAGGATCATCCGGTGGAAAACACCGAATTTGATTATTCCGAGACCGCGGATTCCGAACTCGGGCAGATGCGGCGGGGCAATGCGCCGGCAGAAGCGCGTGAGACGCATATCGGCCAGGATGCCGCCGCTGCCGAGATCAAAAAAGCGGCGGAGAAGCCTGCCAAGCCATATACCTTCCCGCCGATCCGGCTGCTCAAGAAGGGCGGCGGCATCGGCATGTCGGAAGCCGAACTGAAAAAAGAACTGAACGAGACCGCCGATAAACTGATCCG
>CADBQM010000306.1 GCA_902796795.1 uncultured Eubacteriales bacterium | reverse complement strand
TTTCAGCGGCGCGATCATTGCGGACGGCGCGTTCTCTCTTTACTGGTTCATGCGCGCGGTCGGACGCATCGCCTTCCCGATCTTCTGCTTCCAGCTGGTCGAAGGCGCGATCCACACGAAAAACAAGGGTGCCTACGCGACGCGTATCGCGGTCTTTGCGCTCATTTCGGAGTTTCCCTTTGACCTTGCGCTGCACCTGAAGTACGTGGACTGGACCGGCCAGAACGTCTTTCTGACGCTGCTCATCGGCCTGCTGCTGATCTACGAACTGCAGTGGGCGGACAATGAGCAGGGGCGGAACCGGATCATGGGCTATATCGCCTATCCGGTCCTGACGCTCTTTGCCTGCATGCTCTGCAGGAATCTTTTGAAGAACGACTACAGCGAGGCCGGCATCCTGGCGATCAGCGTCATGGGCCTGCTCAGCCTGAAGATCGTCCGGGAGCTTGAACGCAGGATCTCGACGCGGGTGGTACGCCTGCTGTTCTGCATGGTCGCGAGCCTGCTCCTGATCCACTTTACGAACGACTTTGAGTCGTGGTGCCTCCTGGCACTCGTGCCGATCGGTCTATACAACGGTAATAAAGGCTATAAGAGCAGGGCGATACAGTACGGCGCCTACCTCTTTTACCCGGCGCATCTGATGATCCTGGGGCTTCTTGCAGCGCTCCCGGTGATGCTCCGGCATTAAGTTATGATCAAGGAATGAAAGGAAAGATACAGTCATGTTAAACGGAGAAAAAATGCTTTTCAGCGGAATGCAGGCGACGAACGTGCTCACGATCGGCAACTATCTCGGCGCGCTTCGGAACTTCGTTAAACTGGCGGATGAATATAACTGCCTGTTCTGTGTGGTGGACGAGCACTCCATCACCGTGCGCCAGGATCCGGCCGTGCTCCGGAAACAGGCGCGGGATCTGCTGACGCTTTATATCGCGGCAGGCCTGGATCCGGAAAAGAACATCATCTATTACCAGTCGCATGTGCCGGCGCACGCCGAGCTTGCATGGATCTTAAACTGCTTCACCTACATGGGCGAACTGCAGCGCATGACCCAGTTCAAGGACAAGTCCGCGAAGCACGCGGACAATATCAACGCGGGCCTTTTCACCTACCCGGTGCTGATGGCGGCGGACATCCTCCTGTATCAGGCGGACGTCGTCCCGGTCGGCCAGGACCAGATGCAGCACCTGGAGATCACCCGCGACATCGCGCTGCGCTTCAACAACATCTACGGCGACGTCTTTACGATCCCGGAAGCCTACATCGGCAAGGTCGGCGCGAAGATCCAGTCGCTGCAGGATCCTTCGAAGAAGATGAGCAAGTCGGACGAGAACCCGAACGCCTCCGTCTACATGACCGACGATCGCGACACGATCATCCGGAAATTCCGCCGTGCCGTGACCGACAGCGAGGCCTGCGTCCGCTATTCGGACGACCAGCCGGGCATCAAGAACCTGATCACCATCTATTCCTGCGTGAGCGGGAAGAGCCCGGAAGAGATCGAGCGTGAATTCGAAGGCAAGGGCTACGGCGATTTCAAGAGTGCGGTCGGCGAAGCCGTCGCGGATACGCTCGCCCCGATCCAGCTGCGCCAGAAGGAGCTGCTGGCCGACAAGGCCTATGTGGACGGCATCATCAAGACGAACGCGGAGCGCGCGGAATACCTGGCGCTGAAGACACTCCGCAAAGTACAGAAGAAGATCGGATTCCCCGAGCGGGTCCGTTAAAAAGGAGACACCGATGAGATCACTCCGCGGTAAACGGAACTTTATTTCACTGCCGGCGTTCGCGCTTGCGCTGCTTTTGCTTGCCGGCGCGGCGCTTTCCGCCTGCACGCCTTCGCTGGAGCGGGCCGAACAGGCGCGCAGGGAGGCGGAGAAGGCGACCGAACTGGACCTTTCCGTGCTTTACAATGAAGAGGACGGCTATCACTTCAGCGGGATCCGCTGGGGCATGGACAGGGAAACGGTCCTGAAGAGCTACACCACCTATACGATGGACAGTGTCGCCGCCTACGCCGAGGATGGGAGCATCCTTTATAAGGCAGACGGGATCGCGGCCGCGATCAGCGGCAGGAAGAACGACAGTGCGACGATCACCGTCAGCAGCGCGGGAGATATCTGCGCGGTCTCGCTCGCGTATTCGTCGGATTCGAAGATCCGGAAGGAAGGCGACTTAAGCGAACAGGAGCTTTTTGAGTTCTTCTATGAAAAACTGAAGGAGCGCTTCGGGGAAGCGGACGAGAGCACGGAGACCAAACGCACGGTCAACGACGTCCCGACGACCTATCAGAACCATTACTGGAATTACACGACGCCGGACGGTAAAAAGACGCAGCTTCAGTGGGCGGCGGCTTACATTTCCGGCGAAAAAGAGCCGACCTACGTTGCGCTCGGCACCGTATGGCTGGATCCGCCCGCGAAGGAGTCGTAAACATGAGCACTGAGATGCAGGAACACGTTGCGGCGGTACTCCGGCTGCTCGACGAGGAATACGGCGCGGACGATATCTGCTATCTTTCCCACGAGAATCCCTGGCAGCTTCTGATCGCGGTGATCTTAAGCGCCCAGTGCACGGACGCACGCGTCAACATGGTGACACCGTCGCTGTTCCGGGAATTCCCGGACCTTCAGGCGTTTGCGGACGCGGACGTCGAAAAACTCGAGGAAGCGATCCATTCGATCGGCTTCTTCCACGCGAAGGCGCGGAACATCATTGGCTGCGCCCGGCGGCTCGTCTATGAATACGGCAGCGAGGTCCCGGATACGATGGAAGAGCTCCTGACGCTTCCCGGCGTCGGCCGCAAGACCGCGAACGTGATCCTCGGGAATATCTACCGCAAGCCTTCGATCGTCGTGGATACG
>CADBQM010000305.1 GCA_902796795.1 uncultured Eubacteriales bacterium | reverse complement strand
CGCCTGGACGAATGGGTCCACAGGAAAGCGATCCAGAAAGCGGTCGAAAGCTTCCGGGTATCGGACGCGCACAAGGCATACCTGAAGAAACTCCGTTAGATCCCGCTGAAAAGTATTGACATTTGCGGAAATTGAAATACGCTAAAAGTACCAAATATCATTGCGAAGGAGAAACTATTATGAGTAAAAAAATAGTTTTTATCGGCGCAGGCAGTGTGACTTTCACACGGAACCTTGTGCGAGACCTTCTGACCTTCCCGGCATTCGCGGATGCGACGGTCGGCCTGGTCGACATTGACCCGGATGCGCTCGAGGACGCGAGAAAGTGCGTACAGCGCATCATTGATGCCGGCAATTATCCGGCGACCATCCAGGCGTCGACCGACCGGCGCGAAGTACTTCCCGGTGCGGACGGCGTCGTGACCACGATCCGGGTCGGCAACGATCAGGCGGAGCTGAATGAACTGATCATCCCCAAACAGTACAACATTTCCATCAACGTGGGCGACACGCGCGGCCCGTCCGCGATCTTCCGTTTCCTCCGCGTGATCCCGGACCTGATCGAGATCGTCAAGGATATCGAGAAGTACTGCCCGGACGCGATCTTCCTGAACTATACGAACCCGATGGCGATGGTCTGCCGGGCGCTGCAGGAAGTTTCCAAGGTACGGACGAGCGGCCTCTGCCACAGTGTCCAGGGTACCGCCGAGATGCTTGCCCGCTGGATCGGCGCGCCGATGGACGAGATCACCTACACCTGTGCCGGCATCAATCACCAGGCGCACTACATCAAGTTTGACTGGAACGGCAAGGACGCGATCCCGCTCATCCGCAAGGCGATCACCGAGAATCCGGAGATCTACAATGAAGAGCAGGTCCGCAATGAGATGTTCCTGCACCTCAACTACTACGTGACCGAGTCTTCCGGCCACAACAGCGAATACGTCTGGTGGTTCCGCAAACGCCCCGACCTGCTCGAGAAGTACTGCACGCACGGCACCGGCTGGAATCCCGGCCTGGACCGCCTGGATCGCTGGAACGAAGCAGAGCACGTTCCGGGCGAAGAGTCTCATGTCACGCGGCGTAAGACGGAATTCGGCAAGTTCATGAACGAGCCGGTCGACCTCGCCCGCGGCCATGAGTATGCCGCCTACATCTTCAACGCCGTCTTCGGTGACAGGACTCCGTTTGAGTTCAACGGCAACGTCCGCAACTTCGGCCTCATCGACAATCTGCCGGAAGGCTGCTGCGTCGAAGTACCGGTCCTTGCGAGCCAGAAGGGCCTGGAGCCGATCCATGTGGGACCGCTTCCGGCACAGCTGGCGGTCCTGAACAACGTCAGCGCCCGCTGCGAAGAGCTGGCCGTGGAAGGCGCCCTCACCGGCGACCGCGACAAGATTTATCAGGCCTGCTACTTCGATCCGCTAACCGCGACCATGTGCTCGCTGGCGGAGATCAAGGAAATGGTCGACAAGCTGTTTGAAGCCCAGAAACCCTGGATCCGCATCTAAAAGCCGGCCATAGGCTGCACGAAAGTAGTTTTATAGCAAGCTGGAGCTCCTGCACCTGGTGCAGGAGCTCCTTATATACGGCGGCCTTTTGCTCGCTCGGATGTTTGTCCGTCGGCGCGTTTTTAGCGCCTCCTTGACAAAGCGTCCTGCGTTCGCCGGCCGCCGGTTGCAGCACTCTCCGCCGGACGCTGCGCTCGTGATGGTCCGGCTTTTCTGCTGGCGGCCTTTTGCTCGCTCGGATGTTTGTCCGTCGGCGCGTTTTTAGCGCCTCCTTGACAAAGCATCCTGCGTTCGCCGGCCGCCACTTGATCACCCGTCCGCGGTTCCCCAGCGGTACTAAGGCTCAGCTTCACCTTTCAGGTTCGCTTCGCCAAGTACCGGGACCGCAGAGCACCTCAGCAGGAGGCATCACGTCGGCAGCGCCCTCTTATTAACCAACCCGGCAGGCAATCTCTACCGGTTGGTCGTAATAATATGCTTCTGAGTGCTGCCATGAACGTTCCGGTCCGACCCAACTAGCCTATTTTAACCGGCAGGTCGGACTATTTAAGCTTCTGGGTGCTACCAGAAACGCTCCTTTCCGACCCATCAAGCTATTTTTCCCTGTAGGTCGGACTTTGGCAGCTTCAAAAGGTTTGAAATGAGCCTCCAAATCCGACCCAACTTGCTTTTTCCTCCCGGTGGGTCGGACTTTGGCGGCTTCAAAAGGCTTGAAATGAGCTTTCCGCTCCGACCTAACTTGCTATTTCTGCCCTCAGGTCGGAATACACCCCCTCGAGAGGCCTCAAATGCGGCAATTCGCACCGACCCAACTTGCTTTTTAGTCCCCCCAGGTCGGAATCGAGCCGTGGGAAGCCAATAAAACAAGATTCAGGCGCGCAGCGCCGCTAAAACATTGAAAATATCCAGCCCTAAACTCGAGTTTTGATACGAGGAGGCGCTAAAAATGCGCCGACGACATCAAACTCGAGCGAAGGGCGTCCGGGTAGCCGCCTTCCGACGCAGGATCATCACGAGGCAGCCCCTTGCGCCTG